>JAQVGZ010000104.1 GCA_028696455.1 Desulfotomaculaceae bacterium
CACAGCCCCGACGACCAAAGAAAAAATATTTCTTCATGATAATTAATTAAAAAGATGACGCAAGAAAGGGGGCTCCTTTGGTTCTTAAATTTGAAAATTTATTGTCTTGACAAAGGGGTCCACCGTATCAAGGCAGCCAAAACCCATCGACCGCCTACTTCCAACACCCGCCTTATAAAGGTATTCCAGTAAATATTTTTCGCCCTCCATCACCAAGCTACCAATAGTACAAGGAATAAAAATTCCATAATTTTTAACCACAGTTTTTTTAAGATGAATAGGCTTAAGGCGCAATGCATTAATGTCATTGCTAACATCCCTGCCAAAGGTATTTTGCAGTTCTGATTTTAAATTACGTTTCCATATTTCCTCAAAGCCGTCATCCTCAAAAGTGAGATACCAATCCTTACCTTCTTTTTCATCGTGATCACGAATAACAATCGGAGAAAGTATTTTGAAATGAACAACGTTACCCGTGACATGACGTTCCCGCACTTTTGTTATTGATAGGACCTTTAACTTATTACAATCAGCCATGGGAAACCACTTGTTGCGGCGGACCATCAAAGCATTGATTAGGTGAACCCCCATCAAAACATCCTGAGTGGTAAACCAGACATGGAAACGTTTATTATGAAGAGTGATCCCGTCCTTGGCAACGGTAACTTCAGGCAGGAAATACACACTGAAGCAAAAAGACTTGGGAGTATTTCCTCCGTATAGAGCCGCAAAAAGATCTTGATTGTAATCTCTAATAGCAGTTTTTAGATAAGATAAAAATTTTCTACGATAATCAATGGGAAGCTCTTCACATTCGGTTTCGAACTCAATTTTAAATCGCATATTGCCACCCCCTATCTCTTTAAATTTTTAAATTCCATGTAGTAAAAGTCAGACTCAACAGTTGTACTAACGGATTGCACCGGCAAAGTTTTCTCCCCTGAAATAGCACAGCGCCTATGGTAGGCCTCTGTAACATTACCCTAAATGCCCCTTGTCCAAGTCGCGGGTAAATCACTTGTCCGGTGCCCAAGCGATTGCTTTCCAGCTCTTTACCGCATTTATTGTGTGTGAACTTCGTTTCAACCTTTCCTCAACCTGCAGCATTAAGCTGCGACCGGTAAACGATGCGGTATCATATGATTTCCCCTGGACAATATTTGGTTTCCTGGCTTGGGGAACAGGTTTCATAACTGCACACTTTAGTCTTAATGGTGTACAATACCTTTTAATACAATTGCTTATAATTATATCAGCTTTTTCTACAACAAAACCTAAATTCCTTCAAATTCATCAAGCAGAACAATTTTATTTGTGCTCACGGCTTATAGCCATGATTATTATGCACATGGAAGCGATTCCCTCACAGGCTCATAGTACGTCAGCACCGGCAACAGACAGGCCTTCAAAGTGCTGCAGGATATCCAGTGTCTCTTTGCCGGCGGGAGCTACCCGAGGCAGACCGGGATATGTTTTTCCACCTGGTGACTGAGATATCATGAGGCCAACCAGAACAAAAAAATGTGGGCTTTTTAAAACTGCAAAATTCATAAAACTTATGTTTGACAAACACCAGTTCCCGATTTATAATATATTCAACCGGTAAATTTTGCCGGTCTTTTTATTTTTATAGGGCGGGCCTCTGCTTACCGGTTGGGGCCTGCCGCAGCAAAGAAAGGAGGAAAAAGAATATGGCAGTAACCAAAGTCCCTACCGGCGCAGCTTTAAAGCTGAAGCTGAATACCGGCACGGACGGCAGCGGCAACCCGGTTTTCCGGACCAAGAGCCTGAGCAACGTTAAGCCGGCCGCTGCCGATGCGGACATCTATGATGTGGCCGTATCCCTGTCCGGCCTGCAGAGCCACACGCTGGCCAGCATCAGCAGGGTGGACAGCGCCGAGCTGATGGAGGCCTAGTTAAGCAACTAACGGGCTAACCGGCGGACGTTTCCTCCGGTTCGGGTAAACTGGGGAAACGGGTTCCTCCGGTTCAGGTAAATAAGGAAAATATTAGCCGGTTGGCTGTTCTTCCGGTTAAGCAAAACTAAAATCAGAAAGGGGGCGAGGCAATTGGCAAAGGTGCTCCGCATGAGCTTTAAAAACGAGGGCGGCAACACGGTCAGCATCAGCCTGGACGCGCCGCGTGAGAACGTGACCGAGGCCGAGGTGGTGACAGCGATGGACCTGGTGATCGCCAAGAACATCTTCACCTCTTCGGGCGGCGACCTGGTGTCCAAGTCCGACGCGAAGATTATCGACACCACCATGACCGACCTGTACACACCGGCGGTTTAGTAAGGTAAAGCGCACACAATAGCCTTGAGCCGAGGGGGGAATTCCTCCCTCTTTTGATAACCAGGGGGCACAAACCAGGGGTCAAACCAGGGGAAACCAGGGGGACGGTTCTTGTGGTTTGGAAAAGCATCAAACCACTAAGAACCGTCCCCCTGGTTTGCCGTCCCCCTGGTTTGCCCAAGATAAATAAATGAAGGAGGCGATTGGCAAGGTGGAAGAAATCGTCAAGCTGGCGGGTAATTACGGCTTCCCCATGGTGGTGGCAGGCTACTTGCTGATCCGGCTGGAGCCGGTGATCAGGGATTTGCAAAAGAGCATCAACTCGCTGACCATTGTGGTCGCTAGACAAAGCGGCTTGGAGATGGAGGAAATCAGCAGACTCGTCAACGGATAAAATAAAAGATGAACAACCGCTTCCGGGTTTAGCATGAAATCCCGGAAGCGGTTGTTTTCTAGAAGCGCCATTCCTTGAGCACTTTCCAGTCTTCCGGCAGCGGCCAATTAGTTGAAAACGAATTAGATCAAGCAAATAACATTCGCATTGTTGATGCTACCTGGGAAACGGGCGAAAATAGCCGCAGATTTATAATCAAGAGGAGGTATTTCATACGCTAATTGTTTTGTGGCTGCATTGGCTATGGAAAAGGACGCGCCGCTAATAACAGGAGATCACACCCCCCACAAACGAACCAGCGGAATCATGATGGCCGCAGCCGCAAAGGGACAGGTTATAGTATCCATACCACCCTTCGTGTATAGTTCCACAACTGCACATACCGCCGCTGTCACGGCTGCAATCGGGACATAACCGTACCACTCCACTGTGCCGTTTGCCAGCAAGACAATAAGCACCGAAACAAAAGACACCACAAACATCGCGAGAGTTCCCTCGAGACTCTTACGCCCTTCAACCAATTTGCCCTCTATGTAGTGTCGTCCAAAGCGTTTTCCGACTAATGCCGCCGCTGCGTCACCTAAGCCCCAGGCAAACACCGATGCAATCACCAAATACTTCTCACCTTGCCAACCCCAGCAAACACATATCAACACTGCGAACATAATGAACACAACAACCAGACTGTTCTTGATTTCTCCGCGTTTACGCTCTATCAGCAGCTCGGCATAACCCGGTATGCGCTCTGCAAATGCTAGAATTGGAAACACCATTGCCATGAAGACAATTGCTGCGATGGCCGCTATCCACCAACGCATAAAAGCGTACATGAACACCAATGTTGAACCTAAAATTATGCTATGCAAGGTTTTACGGAATACCTCCTTAGGTATGGGAAAAAACCTGCGCAAAAAAAGCGCAGCCGTTGCGCAGACTGCAAAATATATAAGTAATATTCCGAAACCGGTTATAAACTCAAGCATTATTTATCCCCCAAGATCATCCCCGGTTATTCCAACTGCCGTCCTGATGTATTGGCGCATCACAGTGAACAATAATGTGCTTGGTTTACTCGTATTCACGCCGGTTGAGGTCGTGGTAGGCCATCTCCATACGTCTGACGTCTAAGTAGAGCTTCTCCCCGGCCAGTAAGCCTTCTTTGCCGGCCAGGCAGCCAAAATGGATATAGCTCAAATCCGGGTTACCCAACTCATGCTGCAAAGCTCGCTCAGCCTTTTTTCCCGGCAATAACCTCTTTCCTGGTCTCAGGCGAGGTGAGCACGATACTACTTCTATTAGAAGCTAACACCAACAGTGGTATAACTTTTATCCCGCTATCCCTGGCGAGCTTTAAAGCATCCTGGTCTATCTCTTCCTTCAAGCTCCCGTCTTCTAGAACATAATACCAAAGCGGGGACAACACCTGAACCTCATCCAGATGCCGGCAAAAAGATTCATAGGAAGAGCCGGTTCCCCGCCCGTTAAGATAAAACGCGCCGGTAACCGGCTTGTACTGCATCTCTTGCTCCAGTTGGTTTTCGCGGGCAGGATCGTAATTCCGACTACAGCCTGCAGGAAGGACAAGGCCCACCATAAGTAAAAAAAACAGCAACATATTTAGTTTTTCTTTATGACGAGCAGTTGAGAATGAACACTTTTGGCCAATCAAAACAAACATGTCAATTATGGACATTGACAAATGCATAGACTTAACTACAAAAATTTCTTCAACTGCTGGACATTATCTTCCTCAAATTTCAACAGCCTTTCCATCAATTCTACAATATCTTTTTCTGCCACATCCTTGTACTTCTTAATATTCTCAACTGCATCTATAATTCCCATATTGCTGCCAACAATCAGCATTTTGGCAATATGAGATGGTGATTTGTCGGTCAAAGTCTGTATATTGATCATTAAATAAGTCCTGATTTTGGCAAGCCGTCCAATACCTTTTTCATCATAACCGTTTTTATTCAACAGTTCTTTTGCCTTTGTATGAATATCCCGGTATCCGTTTAAATGATTTCCCAAATACTTTTTGAACTCTCCCTGGTCATCTTCTACAATGTCTATTAATTGGTTGATAGTATTCACACCCATTTGAGAATTTTGATAGATAAAGTTTGCAAGTTCCGCATTTTCGTTCACTTTATTAAACCTCCAATAGATATTATTTTCCTTCAATGATTATTACTATTATTTCTAGTATTTTGCCTATTCTTACTATATTTATTATGTTGTCTGAATATTTCACGCCGAGCGTACCAGCAATACGCAACATGATACCTTAAGATTCCCATTAGAATGAATAATGCGAATGAACAGGCGTAATACTATCCATGTTATTTCATCAGCAAACTGCGTGTAGCTACTATTAAATAAAGAATAAGGACTATTCCATATAATTTAAAGATTCCTGGTTTGATCCTCCTCAGCATTTTTACCATCAACAGGTTCATCATATTCTTCACGCCATTTTAAATTCAAATATCAAAGGATGATTTATCCATCCGACAATCTGTGCACAGTATAGTCGACTCATATTATCACTTGAAGCCATTAGTGGCAGCCATTCAAAATCCCATATAGTTAATCCGGATCCCCACGCAAATATAGCAAAAACGAATAATAAACACGACAAAATAAGCTTCCGGGTTTAGTTTGAAATCCCGGAATCGGTTTTTTTCTAGAAGCGCCACTCTTTGATCACTTTCCAGCCATCCGGCAGCGGCCGGTCGCCTTCTTCGATGGTGATTAAATCCTTCACCGTCTTGCCGTCCGGATCCACCTCCGGCTTGCCTTCCCCGCTGGTGCGGACCTGGCCCGCATTGCCCGTTTTCTTTTTCTTGCCCATAATAACCTCCTTATTTCGGCCCGCCCGCTAGCCCTAAACCGGTAACCGGGCGGGATGTTTTTTGCGCCTGCCTGGCGCTCGGCGGGCAGGCGCCCGATACCTTGATGCCTTTCTTTAAATCTCCCGCACCGTGCCGTTCTCCACCCAGAACATTTTCACGCCGGGCAGGCCGGGGTTGGCGGGGGGCACGTCGCCCACGGTGGAGAATACCAGGACCTGGTCAAACTCGCCGGCCTCCGCCCGGTCGCAGACAAAACCGGTGAGCAGGTCGCGGTTGTCCTGGTCCAGCAGATCCGCCCCGTCGATGGCCAGAAACCGCAGGCCCAGGTGGGCGGCAATGGCCTCCTGGATAGCGATCCCCACCCGCATCTGCTCGCTGGTGGACAAGAGGCGGGCCGGGACGGCGGCGCCGGCGTGGCTGACGATGGGGCTTAGGTCCGGCGCAAAATCCACTGTGTAGTCGCCGTCCGTGAGCTCGGTTAGGTTTTTGTTGACGCGCGCCGTGAAAGGCCCCAGGACGCCGGTAAGGGAGCTTAGGCGGAGGCCGTCCGGGCCGAAGGCCTTGACCAGCAGCTCGTAAT
>JAQVGZ010000004.1 GCA_028696455.1 Desulfotomaculaceae bacterium
ACGTACCTGCAATGGCAATATTAAGTTGCCCCGTATGATCGCAAATTATCGCCACTGCAAGAGGAGCATTACAAGCAGTATGGATTATTTCAGCGGCCTCTTGTGCCAGATCTGCCGGCAATACTGCATGATTCAACCTGTATAGCAAATCCTCCGAAACAGTTAAATCAGACAATACACCACCCCCCGTAAATGTTACTTAATTAAAATCGGAAAATATTACGGTTTGGTTGAGCATCCGGCCATGTTCCGTAGTACTTTAAAATCTCATCAGGCGGTTTTAATTTTAACCACGATTCCAAAAACTGTCGATAGGGAAGACTCTTTAGACAACGCTCAGCACGCATGGCTTCCCGGCGACTTTTGCTTTTATTTAGATCCAACACTAATGTGTCCGGATCAAAAACTATGCCATAGACATGTTCAGCTACCCAGCTTGATATCTGCCCATTGCATAAATCTGCAATCACACCTTCCGGGTCCCGTTCAATTACATCTCCGTACCCCGCGCCACCAGATGAAAACTCGATAAAAATGTCACCTTTATGCAATAATTCTGTTGGGCGGAAATGTGCGGTAAAGCAATATTCTCCGGCCAGCGTGCGTCTAATAATCAGGTCATGTATATCATCTGTGATGTCAATATCACAGGAGGCCCAGTGTTCCAACAGGTTCGTGTTGCGAATGATAATGCCGGGAATGACCCGCGGGGGATACCCGCCAAACAAGCCCTGGGCTGTATGACGGCGCGAGTTCATGGCGTGTGACATTTGCGTAAGGTGATCCACCAGCAATGGCATAATAGCAAACTGCGCACCCAATCCCCCGCGATACAGTCCATGTCCACAGCTATCTCGGGCATATTTTTGGAAAAGACAGATGAAGGGGTAATTATTCTCCTCATCTTCCACATTTGGCGCTTTGCCCGCCGGGCACCAGGGAAATCCCATTGCGTCTACCCCATCACAGTTAACCCGGCCACCGCCTCCTTCCGTATTAAGCGGGTAAGCTAACATATCCGTTACAGGCAGGCCCCACTGGGTCAATCCTGAGATAACGCAGCCAGATCCTGTATTGCCCATAGGTGCGCTAACCAGTTCTTGCTGAGGGCTATCAAACATAAGTCTGGAAAAACACTGGGGCAGCAGGGACATAATTGCACTGCCAATCATCACTGAATTTGATGAGGCAGCCTCTTCCCGTGGTGACAGCACTGTACCAGGCGGAAAGATAAATTCACAGGGCGCCAGTGTTCCGGTACAATGGGGCAGGTCATGGAAGGGCCAACCCAGCAAATAGATTGCTGCGTGGGCAACAGCTGTATGTGGGAAAGCGTGGTAGGAGCCCTCATGCTCTGGTGAAGTTCCAGTAAAATCAAAAGACAAACTATCTTCACTCTTTGTCAGCGTAAGCGCTACCCGCTGCAGGCCTTCTTTCAGGCCGATGCTGTCGGTAAACACGACAGCCCGGTAGATGCCATCATTCCACCCACGAATACGCTCCCGGGCGCTTGATTCCGCATTCATCAGGATTAAACGAAAAAGCCCAATTAAAAAGTCAGGCCCTTTTTTATGTCCAAGTTCGTTGATCCGCAACCGTACACGATCACAACAGCTGACCCGTGCCCGTAGATCAATAATGAATGTCCGTGGAGAACGTAATGCGAAATTTTCCATCATATTCAGTAAGTCGCTGCGAAATTTATAGCGCTCACCAATGCGAATGGGGGAAAAATGCATCCCTTCATCGTGACGGCTGCGGGCCCGCACCGGCATCCCTCCGGGCTCTGTAGCCCCCGTTTCGCTGGTATGAGCAGTTGCCGCCGCCCAGGCAAGTAGATTACCGTCATGGAAAATAGGCATCATTATAATCTGATCAGAATTATGTACACTTCCGTATAGAGGATCATTACAGAAAAAGAAGTCTCCTTCACGTACACCAACGCTGGGATCGTTTTTCAACCGGCGTATTATATGTTTAATCGGTAAAACCGAGCTAACAAGATGCATAAACGATCCTAAATTACAGGAAACGGCATCACCTTCCGCAGTGCAAAGCACCACCCCGACATCACCTGACATTGTTGTATCAGAAACGCCGCAGTTTATTAAAACATTCATAGCTTCAGTAAGTATCAATTTTAATTTTTCACCATATATAACATAATCTACCGCTCCTATTTTCTTTGTGCAATCCAGCTCGTATTCGGAAGGTTTCTCTGGCTTAAGCCAGTTTAAAAGTTCCTGTTGATCGACATGAGACATTTAATATTCACCTCCCCGGTTGTTCATTCCCGGTTAATGAATTCGTTCAATTACCCCCGCCAGGTGAACATCTAAGGTAAACCGGTATCCTGAAGGGAGAACATAAGTAGTGTAGCTCCCTTCAATAATGGCGGGGCCTTCAATGATATTACCAGCCTGCAGCAAATCAAAAGAATAAACCGGTGTTGATATCCATCGTGCTTCATTGATCCAAAAAACATCACGGCGTTCCTTCAACGCCCGTGAGGCACTAGTTGAATATTTATGGTAAGTTGGCAGAACAACTGGCTCTTGCGGTAGCATTGCATGTAGGATAAATGTTTCAATAATAACCCCCCCCTCTGGATAAAGCGAGAAGGGACTGAAGCTGTAGCTATAAGCGTTAACAAACGCATCATATATTGCCCGCGCATCCGCACACGATTTCAAATAAATTCTTGGTGATAATACACGTTTAACGTGGACCTGTCCACCAAACTTCAAGTCCAGTTCCAAAGCAAAAGTTGTTGTGCGGCCTTCACCTAGGCTAACTTCAATGTCTTCAAGGGCCTGTGATTCTAAATTGGACACAATTTTATTAAAGCCTGAATAATCCTCTGTAAATACACCGAGCTGTGACATTAGCACAAACGGCTTGGAATACATATAGGTTTGTCCATACCGTAAGTAGGAGCTGCTAAGTGCGCAGAAAGTGGGCGAGAAAGGAAAAGTGATAATCCGTGATGGCTCAAAGATCCGGGCATAATCACAACAATGTGTCGGACCTGCCCCGCCGTAAGCAAATAATGTAAATTCCCGTGGATCATGGCCACGCATTATTGTTTCGTGCAAAATCGTATGTCCCATAAGTTCATCGATGGCACGGCGAATTCGTGCTGCAGCCTCAACCACCTCGATTCCTAAAGGTCGTGCAATACGGTTATTGATGGCGCGTAAAGCCCGTTCCCGGTTAAGGCAACGCTTGCCGCCGGCAAAAAATTCCGGGTTCAGATAGCCAAGCACCACATCAGCATCGGTGATGGTCGGCTCAGTTCCACCCAAATCATAGGCTGCCGGTCCCGGTACAGCCCCGGCACTGGCTGGTCCGATCTCAAGAAGATTACCCTGTGCGTGATTCAACTTGACTATGGTTCCGCCTCCGGCGCCAATTGAGGACACCTCAAGCATATTAATTCCGACAGACCAGTGTTCAATGACCGGTTGTAATTCATGTGGCAAAGGGGAACCATCAGCAATGATCCCGATGTCAAAAGTGGTGCCGCCCATGTCTGTAGTAATGATATTTGAACTATACTGTTTGGCTAAATGAAAGCCACCCATTAGCCCGGATACAGGACCTCCGTTATATATTGAAACAGGTGTAGTACGCCAAACGTCAGTGACCTTTCCGTTATTTTGTACCATTAATAACGGCCCCTTGTAGCCCCGTTGGCGCAGGTGGTCAGTAATACTCATCATTTCATCTTGCATTGTAAACTTAAGATAGGCATTAAGTACTGTTGTCATTGTCCGCTGATATTCCCCTCTAATTGGGGCAACTTCACTGGAGAGATAAACAGGTGCCGTGGAAAGATTTGTATCAGAAAACTCATTAATGATTATTTCCTGTATTTTTTGTTCATGGGTTGGATTAAGAAAAGACCATAGGAGGGATACAACAATCCCGTCTACATCCTGCATGGATAGTTGAATTAATTGGTCCCGCAGGTGTTCTTCATCAAGTGGCCGGATTACGACACCACGGGAGTCAACCCGCTCACGGATACCAAGACAACGATTTCGGGGAATAAGTGGTACAGGCCTTTTAGCAAAAGGGGAAATTTCACGCCCTCTTCGATTATTTAAACTATCTAGCCAATGTACGTTGCCAATATAAATTGCGTCCTCTGCTCCTGCAGTAGTAAGCAGCACAAGATTTGGGCCTTTGCGTTCAAACAACTGATTGAATGCCAGAGTACTTGCATATCTTACCTCTGATGTCATACGCAGCAAGTCTTCTACCTTCATACCCAGTTCATCAGCACAATTAGTAACTGTTGCCATAAACGACTCAATTGGACTGTAAGGCAAGGTAGGGTGTTTGGCATTTATAAGACTGTTACTAAAAACAACAAGACAATCCGTAAAAGTCCCGCCAACGTCAACATGAATACGGCTTTTCAAGTGATGCCCCCCTTACTTCGCTCCACATGAATCCCGTGTTTAATTTTTAACTTTTCTAAATCCAACTCAATGTCATGCGTAATCGGATGACCAGGCGGCAGACACTCATTTTCAAACATAACCCCGCATTGTGGGCAATAAAACTCGACAATGCGGCACCAATTTGGGTCGGGGGCAAAAGTATAAGGTTGATTCTTAACCAGGGGCTGAAAAATGTCTGACGGGTCACGTGCCCGGACCAAACATCCTTCCTTATAATTCATTCTGGCGCTAATCAGTTCATAGCCACAACGGTTGCAGCACCATAATTCCTTTACCAGATCGATATCAAGACTTTCAGTTATCCTTACTTTCACACTGCTCCCCCTGTTCAATCCGGTCCATCCCATTATTACCGATGATATAATGCCACCCGGAGGGCACCCAATACACAGACTCAGCTGCTTCAATTATTACCGGTCCTGTTAAAACCTCTCCTTCTCCAAGATCCGACAGCTGGTGTAACGGATAGGCTTGCCACCCGAGTTTAGGGCCGGAATAGAGCTTTCGCATTTTTTCACGGTTTTGATTAATCCCATATAGCTGTGTTTTTATATTATTAAAATCAGCTAAATCTTTTTTTAAATAACCAGTTAGCTGTAAGTTAATAGCTACTGGCTTATAAACGCCGGTATCAAGCAGTCCAACAAGTGACATATCAGTTGAAACCGGCTGCATTTCGTTAATTTTATGGTAGATGTGTTGAGTAACGTTATTGTCTTTAGTTCTAGCTACACATTCAAGGGCATACTGATGAAAAACAGATATATGATCAAGAAAAGCTCCATGCAAAATACGTTCAGACTGTTGTTTTAACCGGCTCATCATATGCTGTAATATAGCAGGCTCCTGTATACTAATATCTTCTTCTAAGCGATAGCGAAACTGTTGCTTAAGCTCCATCATTACTGCTCCCATAGCCAAGGTCAAACTGCTGCCGGGTATCGTATATAACACCTTCCAACCTAACCGTTCCGCAATTGCACAAGCAAATATCCCACCCACTTCACCACAAACAAGAAATGCCGATGTTGTATCTAATCCCCTTTGTTTAATCTGCCGGAGGATGTGGCGCGTTAGGTCATCAACCACATCATAAAAGGCTCGAAATGCAGCAGCCTCAATTTCTTCTGCTCCCTGACCGACAAGATGGCCCATCGCACTGTACGCTGTAGAACGATCAGAGAGCAACCTGGCTCTACCCAAACTTGAGGGGCTGATTAATCCAAGAACGATAAGGGCATCAAGCAGTGTAGGCTCCTGTTTCTTTCGATTCGGATAATTTCTTCCTGGAGCTGCCAGATTATCCGGTGGTGTTAGTACAAACCGCCCGCTTCGCCGCTTTAATGTTGAGGCAATTCCCCCTAATGTATTTTCTGGCAGCAAACTCGAAAAGTGTGGGTTTGGATATTCCCGTCCACCTATGATAGCCACCTCACTGCACAAGCTGCCAATATTTAAAGCAATTCCTTGTGTGTGAACCTTTTCAATCCAATATTTAGCTACAGTAAAAAGAGCAGCATGAGCGGCCAAGGCAACTGTTGAAGGACGTACGCGAGGAACCGGAGACAATCCCTTGCTGCCTTCCGCAATCAGAAACACACCTTTAAAGCCCTGGCGTGCTAATGCCGTTTTCACCACATTGCAATGGGTCTGCCATGTTTGTCTCATGTAGCAGTCAATCACCAGTGTGACAAGCCGTTCCTCATCAGATAAACATATTTCATAATCAGCTGATCGTAAAAGAGGGACTGAACCTAAATAATAAGCAGGATATTGACGATTAATGATCATATGTATTTTTTGCTCATCCATTGGGTTACGCCAGGATTCGGTCAGGCAAACTCCAATACAACGTGCTCCGAGATTTAGAAGACGGTTAAAGGCAAGTTTAATCGTATCTACCGCCTGTGGAGTGTGTGGCGCGGGAATATCAATAACCATGTCACCTGGTAATCCTAAAGCCCTTAAAATACGGCGGGCAGTGTTGACTAGTTCTGCAGATACAAGCAATCCGACTAATTGACCCTGACGTAGTAGTAGATCGGTTTGTACTATTGACGTACATAACCGTATGATCGGTAAGCAAACAAGCAAATCATGAAGATCTGGAAAACCGATCACGCGACCGGCCTGTTTAAGAGTATCCAGTACTGTGTTGGCGATATCTTTTTGCAGCGCCCCGGATTTTAGCAACACTGTTTTTGGACCACAGCTTAGATATACTCCTATAAAAAAGGGGTCTATACCAATACTTACTATAAAGGGAGATTGACTAATTTGCTTATTGTCCAAAATCACTGCCTGTATCACCACTTTTCATTATACATGGCAAGTCTCGATTACATTATAATATAATTAATATACTTAGAATATCCCCCAATAAAAGGGTTCCAAGCGAAGGCTGGTAAATTTGGCAGGCATTCCTATAATAATTAACACCGGCTTACTTTTCAATGATAAAAAATATTTAAACCAGCAGGAATTTACAACTCAACATGCGAACACTTATCCTAACCATGATCTTTTACCATTTTTGGAGGCTGTTTCATTGGATCTTAGCACTTTATCTATTAGTGAGATTAAAAAACTTGTTGTTGGCTCAGAAAAGGACAATCAAGAACTCATGCTTGCGATGTCGGCAGATAAAAGGTCTGGAGTCCGTGATATTGCCCGCCGGTTAAGGAGAGCCAATGCCGTTATGTTGGCAGAGGTGAATCGCCTTGAAAAAATGTTTGTTTATGAGGATAATTTGAGAGCCTCAGGTTATTACCCGGTTGCAGGTGTTGACGAGGCGGGACGCGGTCCGCTGGCCGGGCCCGTGGCAGCGGCGGCTGTCATTTTGCCCCGGGAGGTATGGCTACCCGGGCTAAATGATTCAAAAAAACTTACTCCGGGCAAACGGGAAGCGCTGGCCATTCAGATCAAAGATGTGGCTTTGGCTTTTGCTGTTGGTTTGTCTTCTGTTGAGGAAATTTATCAGGAAAATATTTACCATGCCAGCCTAATTGCCATGCGCCGGGCTGTTTTGCAACTCACCATAAAACCAGCCTATGTCCTGGTAGACGGTTTTCGCATCGAACAATTAGAATTACCGCAAAAACCCCTGGTGGGAGGCGATGGGTTGAGTGCCTCTATTGCTGCGGCATCCATCGTGGCCAAGGTATACAGGGACCATCTTATGGAGAACTATCACGAGCTATACCCGGAATATGGATTTAACAAGCACAAAGGCTATGCTACTCCAGAGCATTTGCGCGCGCTGGCCAGCTATGGTCCATGTCCTATTCACAGGGCTGGTTATCAGCCGGTAAAAATTTATATCAGAGCTCAAGAAAGCGTGGGAACTGCATGACTAAACAGCGCAAGTTGCTGGGGCGGCTGGGTGAGGAAATTGCAGCAAAACATCTTGAAAAAGACGGCTACGAGATTGTAAACAGGAATTACCGCAGCCAGCTTGGTGAGATCGACATTATAGCACTTGATCGTGATGGTATTATTGTTTTTGTGGAAGTTAGATCGAGAAGCGGGGACCAGTATGGCTTGGCGCAGGAAAGTGTTAACGGTAAAAAACAATATAAACTACGGCAATTGGCCTGGCAATACCTGAAGATGACCAGCAAAACCGGTTGCCAGTGCCGGTTTGATGTTATAGCAATTTTATTCAGCAGTAATAACACTGTTAAGAGGTTGGAACACATCGAAAACGCCTTTTAAAGTTAAGCTATCTCAGCTATCTGGCTTTAATTCAGGTACTTCCCCTTATACCACTTTACTATCAAAACATCCAACTTCCGGCTAACCTCCAACAACATCTCATATTCTATTCCTGCGTTTGCCAGCCCATTCATCTCCGCCCGAAGGCGCTCAATTTCATTAAGCAATTCAAGACGAGACATTATGCCACCCCCTAACAAGAATGTAAATTCATAAAATTCTACGCAGAGTTCTACATGCATTGTATATAATCCTGCAAGAACATTAAAAATTTTAGAGAAAAACAAAAACCTCCCCGAAGGAAGGCAGTAGATGGGTCAATTGGGCAAAAATGTAAGACAATAATCTTTTGATGTTGTTTTTTGAGACGCACAGATGAAGGCAATATATTCAAATTAATAGATGCCTGTCCAGGGCACGGTATTGAATGGCTTCGGCAAGCTGACTTTCACTGATTAGTTCAGTGCCGTCCAGGTCTGCTATAGTCCGGCTCACTTTTAATATCTTGTCGTGACTGCGGGCGCTTAAAGATAGGCGCTTAAAGGCTTCCCGAAGTAGACCGCGGGCTGATTTGGTCATCTTGCAAAAACTGCGCACGTCTTTTGGACTCATCTGGGCATTGCAGGCTAGAGTTACATACTGGCTGTCAATATTTTCTTCTGAAGCAAATCTCAATCGCTGGCGTGCTCTGGCAGCCTCTACCCTTTTCTTAATTGTCGCAGAGCTTTCTGGCCTTTCACGAGTTTCGATTTCCTCGTAGGATAGTCTGGGTATTTCGATGTGAAGGTCGATACGATCCAAAAGAGGTCCGGACAAGCGGGAAATGTAACGCTCCACTTGATAAGGAGTACATTTACATTCCCTGACAGAATCACCGTAATAACCGCAGGGGCAGGGGTTGCAAGCTGCTACTAGCATTAGACCGGCGGGATAGGTTATGGTGGAATTTATTCTTGATATGGTTACAGTGCCGTCTTCCAATGGCTGTCGAAGAGCTTCCAGGGTATCTTTATGAAACTCAGGAATTTCATCTAAAAAAAGAACACCGTGATGAGCCAGAGACACCTCACCAGGTTTTGGCGACCTCCCGCCGCCGACAATGCTGACTGTGGAGGCGGTATGGTGGGGAGAGCGAAAAGGGCGTCTGGTAACCAACGGCCGGCCTGGCGGCAACAGACCGGCAAGGCTGTAGATTTTTGTTGCATCTATGGCTTCAGGAAAAGTAAGGTCAGGCAGTATACTGGGTAATCGCCTGGCTAGCATAGTCTTGCCGGATCCGGGGCTCCCCAGCATAATTATATTATGACCCCCTGCTGCCGCTACTTCCAGAGCCCGCCTGGCTGCATGCTGTCCCTTTACATCAGCAAAGTCGAGCTTAGAGCCGTCTGGCGACTCCAATAGTTCTTTCACATCCTGCTTGAAGGGAATTATATCTTTTTCCCCGCTTAAGAATCCCGCCAGTTCAGCCAGGGAGCCGGCGGGATAAACATTCATGCCTTCAACGAGTGCTGCTTCCCCCGCATTCTCAACTGGTATGACAACATCATATAAGCATGCTCCCCTTGCTGCCAGTACATTGGGGAGAACACCTGAAACACCCCTGAGGGAGCCGTTGAGTGACAGCTCACCAAAATAAACATATTGGCTGCAACGTAATGGTTCCAACTGTCCGGTGGCCGCAAGTATTCCTATGGCGATCGGCAGGTCGTAAGCTGGTCCTTCTTTCTTAATATCAGCAGGCGCTAGATTAACTGTGATTCGCTTGATAGGAAATTCAAAACCAGAATTCTTTATAGCAGCACGAACCCGATCCTTGGCTTCCCTGACAGAGGTGTCAGGCAGGCCAACCAGATCAAAACTGGGTAAACCTTTGGAAACGTCAACTTCAACCTCCACTATTTGGCCTTCAAGGCCGTGAAGGGCGGTGCTCTTTACTATAGTTATCATTTAGGCCTCACAAAAAAGGATTATGAGGAATGTTTTCTACTAATATTTGCTCAAATCCTGCCTGGTACATAATTTTACCAGACTGGTTCGTAAATATATTGAATAATATGCAGTAATAACGAAGGCCTTTGCATAAAATGTTTTTCGGAAATTATATAATATTAAAAAGCAGGCCTTGAGTTCACTGCAACGGCCTGCTTTATCTGTTTTAGGAGCGGCTGGTTAGGCCGTTCCCAAGGAGGTTAATAGTGCCAACAAACTGGCGATTAATAAATAATATCAAAATAAAGTTATATGGTATAGTCTTCTCGCTTCGCTTATCGGCTGTATTCCAGGAGTTTTACTTCTCCGATTGTACAGCGGCAAGACCTTGCATACTTCCCATCTATTAAGTAATACGCACAATTTTTACTTTTTTGGTGGATTGGGGAGGGAATTATTGCTTATTGTTTTTCTCAACCCTAGTGGCCAGGTTTGGAAGACCCCGTTTCTAACATGAAAAAACGGCTTCATCCAGCCGTTCTTTTTGGGTTAACAATTTTCATATTTCACGCTAATTGCTTGGGCCACAGTGATGATCAATTAAGCTAAATTCAATTATCTGGTTGCTCGAGGGTAATGCGCCCGAATTTACCCTCACGAAATTCCTTCATTACGTTTTGGGCAGCCTTTGATAGATCTATACTGCCGCCTGTTCCAATAAACCCCCTGCTTATGCCGATAAGCCTGAACAATTCTCCTGCATCTTCTGGCAAGAACTGCAGTTTATAGCGCTCCATGACTGCCTCAGGGTGTTTCTCCGCCAGCAGTACGATTAGTTGTCCGGCTACCTCATAAAGACTGAAAACTTCTTCCTTAATGGCGCCGGTAACAGCAAGGAGGAAGGCGGTTTTAGGATCCTCCAGCCTTGGCCATAAAATACCGGGGGTATCCAAAAGTTCAAGGTTATCTGACAACCTAATCCATTGCTGACCCCGGGTTACGCCAGGCTTATAACCGGTCCTGGCAGCCCGTCGGCTGATCAACTTGTTGATCAGGAATGACTTCCCCACGTTGGGGATTCCGAGCACAATACAGCGAGCTGCCCGGGCTCGTCTGCCGGCTAATTCAAGTGAAGTTATTCTGGCTGCGGCTAGTTGCCGTACTAAGGTCGGAACCTCTTGCAGCCCCCTGCCTTTGATCAAGTCAACCGCAACAGCAGAAAAACCTGATTTTTTTAAAGCTCTCAGCCATTGTCTGGTTGAGTCCGGATTAGCCAGGTCATACTTATTTAGAACGATTAATCTTGGCTTCTGTGCGGCTATTTCATTTATATCAGGGTTGCGGCTGCTGGCGGGGATCCTGGCGTCAAGTACCTCGATCACTACATCTACCAGCTTTAAGCTTTCTTTAACCAACCTTTTTGCTTTGGCCATATGGCCTGGATACCAGTTTATTTCCATAATTAATGCACCGTAGCAGTGCGGCCTGGCGGCCAGTAAATTACGACCGCTTTACCCACAATTAAATCCTCAGGTAAAAACCCCCAGACACGGCTGTCATCACTGTTGTTCCGGTTGTCCCCCATCATAAAATAGGTTCCAGCTGGCACTTTTTCAGGTCCAAAATCATCAAAGCGCAAGCCCTGCGGTAGGTATTCCTCCGTTACGAGCTGGTTGTTGATATAAAGTTGGCTGTTCCTGATGACAACGGTTTCTCCACCTACCGCAATAAGTCTTTTGACAAAGTTTCGCTTGGGGTCGAGGGGGTATTTAAATACTATAACGTCTCCCCGTTTCGGCTCCTTAAAGTGGTAATTTAGCTTGCTAACAATAATCCGGTCATTTTCCTTTAAGGTAGGTTCCATGGAACCGGAAGGAATATAAAAAGGTTCAATTACGAACAGCCTGATAATCACGGCCAGCACGACTGCGATTGCTACAGATTCTAATATTTCCATATAAAAAGGACGACTTTTTTTTTCTAAGGATTTCTCCTGGTGGCTCTCCCGCTGCACTTACCTGCCCCCTTTATAAAGAAAGGAAAACAATTATAACTATAATCAACCTTACTATTTACATTGTAATTAGTATAAACTGCCCATAAGTAAAAAATGGGACTGCAATTGTCCAGTCCCTTTAAGTTTACCTTTTATCCCGTTTATCCTGGATACGGGCAGCTTTACCGTGTAACTTGCGCAGATAATACAATCTAGCCCGGCGTACCAGGCCCCTCCTCATGACTTCAATTCGATCAATTTTAGGGCTGTGTAATGGAAAAGTTCTTTCCACTCCCACCCCATAGGAAACTCGCCTGACTGTAAATGTCTCGCTGAGGCCGCCACCCCTGCGCCTGATTACAACACCTTCAAAGACTTGGATTCGTTCCCGGCTGCCTTCAACGACCTTGACATGCACACGAACGGTATCTCCCGGACCAAATTGAACGATATCTTTTCGGGTCTGTTCCTGTTCAATTATATCGATTAGATTCATAAGAATTACCCTCCTTCCATAATTACACTCAACAAAAGAAATTATAGCATAACCTTTTAAAACACGGCAATAATTTTCCGGGCAATGTTGAAACTAACTTAGATCCAACCCTTGCAAATCATAGAGTACTTTTCTTAATATAGCCTTGTCTTCATTGTCTAATACCACCTGGGCAAATAAATCAGGCCGGCGAGCCAGGGTGCGCATTAGTGACTGGCGCCTGCGCCATTTTCTAATGTCCTCGTGGTGTCCGCTCAGTAATACATCAGGCACTGTCATCCCATGGTATTCCCTTGGCCTGGTGTATTGAGGATACTCCAGCAAACCTTCACTAAAAGATTCTTCCTCAGTGGAGGTATCCTCTCCCAGCACCCCGGGAATCAACCTGGCCACAGCGTCCGCCACGACCATAGCCGGCAATTCACCACCGGTCAGGATGTAATCACCAATAGATATTTCATCAGTTACCAACTTCTCCCGCACCCGTTCGTCGATGCCTTCATAATGGCCGCAAATTAAGACAAGGTGATCTTCCTGAGCGAGATCAGCGGCCAAAGTCTGGTCCAGAGGCCTTCCCTGTGGACACAACAATGATACCCGCCTCCTGGATATTTGCCTACGCAAAGCCAGGATATGCTCAATTGCGCCAAAGACAGGCTCTGGACATATTACCATCCCTGCCCCGCCACCATAAGGAGTGTCATCTACGGTATGGTGCTTGTTTGTAGAAAAATCCCGGATGTTTACCAGGTTAAATATAATCAGGCCCCGCTCTTGTGCTCTTTTTAAGATACTGGAGGTAAGCGGTCCGGAAAACATCTCCGGGAAAAGGGTCAAAATATCAATAATCAATAAAATCACCATTTAAGCAAATAATGCTTTACCTGAAAGGTAACATTGGAGTAGTGCGCCTATGTACCATACTAGCTTAATCCAGCAATCCTTCCGGCAATTCAACCACCATCCGGCGCCCGGCCAGGTCAGTTTCTTTGACAACCTTTTTTAATGCCGGTATTAATATTGGTTTGGAACCAGTTTCGACCAGGTAAACATCGTTTGAACCAGTCTGGAGCACATCAGTTATTTTACCCAGAAACTTTCCAGTACAGTCATATACACCTATTCCGATCAGGTCGAAAATATAAAAACTTCCTTCTGTCAATGGCGCCAATTCTTCGCGGGTGACAACAAGAAGTCCCCCCTTTAGTTCCTCAGCGGCATTCATATTCTGTATTTCTTTAAACTTGATAATGATAAACTTTTTATGAGGGTAAGACTTCTCAATGGTTAACTCCCTGAGCTCGCCATTTACTAAGATATGGGCCTGGTCCATCTGCTGAAAGCGTTCAGGGAAATCAGTTAAAGGCAGGACCCGGACAGCGCCGTGGTTGCCCTGGGTTTTTAGGATCTTTCCAATTTGGATGTATTCCTCAACCATTGCAGTTGTCCTTTCCGTCCGGCGCTACCTCTCCCTGATGGTAGTGATAATACCATCCTGCAAAACAATTTCAACCCCAAGCACCCGCCGCCAATCGTCACCGACTTTTATCTCTACAGGACTCTCCATTTTGCCATAAACCACTTCTGAACCCAGTTCCAGTTGCCCTACGTTTTTAACTCTGTCGACTAACTGCCCCCTGGTCTCTACGAGGCGCTGACGCTCCTGGGCAATTTGCTGTCCACTTACCTGGGGAGTATGTTGGCTTTTCTTTTCTATTTCTGATGCCAGCCGTTTTTCGTGAAATTCCAGCCGTTGCAGGTCGACGTCAATCCGGTGAAGCGCATTTTGTAGCTCAGCAACTGCAGCTTTTTTATAATTGTCGGTAACTATAACCTTGACTAGAACAGGTCTGATCAGGGTCAATTTTTCCATCCTGGGAAACCTCCGCCAATACCCACTATTTAACAATCTCAACTAATACCTTTTTCTTGTGCCTGGTAGCTGCAGCCTTGACTACTGAACGGATAGCCCTGGCGATGCGGCCATGCTTGCCAATTACTTTACCCATATCTTCCGGGGCTACTTTAAGCTGCAGAATGATTGTTTTTTCCTTTTCAATTTTATCAACCGTAACTTTTTCAGGCTGGTCAACGAGGGCTTTGGCCAGGATTTCTACCAGTTCTTTCATAAAAATAGCAGCCTCCCTAATCTATTGACCCTCTACTGGCGCAGTTTTTAATACACCGGCCTTTTTTAACAAAGCTTTAGCGGTATCGGAGATCTGGACTCCTTTCTTCAGCCATTCCAGCGCTCTTTCCTCATTGATGCTAACCACTGCTGGATCTTTTAGTGGGTCATAATAACCTAATTCCTCAATAAACCTACCATCTCTAGGCGAGCGGGAATCAGCTACCACGATGCGGTAAAACGGTTTCTTTTTGGCGCCCATCCTTTTTAAGCGAATTTTAACCACGAAACTTCACCTCCTTAACATATTATATGTGGTTTAAAAGAAAGGCAGCTTGGGCATTTTACCACCCTTCTTCAAAGTCTTTTCCATATTCATAAGCTGTTTCATCATTTTTTTGGTCTGATCAAACTGTTTTAAGAGGCGGTTTACTTCTTGGACTGAAGTGCCGCTCCCTTTGGCAATTCTTCTTTTTCTGCTGCCGCTGAGAACTTTTTCTGGATCTTGCCTCTCTTGCGGCGTCATCGATTGAATAATTGCCTCAATGTAAACAAGTTCTTTTTCATCCACGTGTAATTCTTTAATTTTATTTACTCCACCCAGGCCGGGAATCATACCCAGAACCTGTTCCAGGGGCCCCATTTTTTTAACCTGTACCAGCTGATCTAGAAAATCATCCAGAGTAAAATCAGCCTTCCGGATTTTTTTCTGCATTTTTGCTATCTGCTCGGCATTAAAACCTTCCTGGGCTTTTTCAATTAAGGTAAGCATGTCACCCATCCCCAGGATTCGCTCAGACATCCGGTCCGGGTGAAAGGGCTCTAAAGTATCCAGTTTTTCACCAACACCAGAAAATTTAATCGGCTTTCCAGTGACCGCCCGCACGGAAAGAGCGGCCCCGCCCCTGGTGTCCCCGTCCAATTTCGTCAGCACTATACCGTCGAGGCTTAGGCGCTTGTTAAATTCTTCAGCCACGTTAACAGCTATTTGACCGGTCATGGCGTCAATAACCAGCAGCACTTCATCAGGCTTGATCACCCGGTTCATGGCTTCCAGTTCACCCATGAGCTCCTCATTTACTTCCTGACGGCCAGCTGTATCGATTATTACCAGATCATACCCGCTTGCTGCTGCATTTTTTATGGCAGCCTGGCCAATGGTAACCGGCTCCTGCTTATCGCCAATAGTAAAGACTGGAATATTTAATTGATTTCCTAAAACCTGCAGCTGCTTTATGGCAGCAGGCCGGTAAACATCTGCGGCAACCAGCATAGGGTGTTTGCCCTGCTTGCGCATTAAGGCTGCCAATTTGGCGGCAGTGGTTGTCTTCCCTGCACCGTTTAAGCCCACCAGCAGCACCACAGTAGGTGGCTTTGCCGAAATATTGATCTTGCTGATTGAACCGCCCATCAGGGAAGTTAGCTCGTCATGCACGATTTTAATCACGTGCTGGGCCGGGTTAAGGCTGTCAAGTAATTCCTGGCCAACTGCCCGTTCTTTAATCCGGGCTATAAAATCTTTGACGACTTTAAAGTTGACATCAGCCTCAAGCAGCGCAATCCGTACTTCCCTTAGCGCTGCACTAACATCGGACTCGGTGAGGCGGCCCTTCCCTCTCAATTTTTTAAAGGTATTCTGCAACCTTTCGGCTAAACTGGCAAACACCCAAACACCTCCTTCAAGTGTGACCGGCACAATTAAAAGTGTATACGAGGGACGTTTTATAATTAATCGGGGGAGAAAGTCAACTCAATAATTTCATTTAATATTTCCCGGGCTCTTTTTATCTTGTTGTCTTCCTTCGTGACTGCATAATCATCGAGTAAGGAACATGCTTCCACCAATTTATTTTTTTCCTTTTTAAACTTGGCTACCAGTCCCAGCTTTTTCTCATATTCCTCCAGCAATTGCTCTGCCCTTTTCAAGGTATCATGGACAGCTTGCCGGGTAACAGCAAATTCAGCAGCAATTTCACCTAGTGAAAGGTTCTGACCATAGTAAAGCTCCATGAAACTTCTTTGACGTTCAGTTAAAAGTTGCCCGTAAAAATCATTTAGCAAGTTCATCCAGGCTATTTTTTCTAACATAGTTCGCCACCCACTTGTCCATCATGATTGGCATATGAACGAGCTTTTAAAATCCTATCAAGGCATGCAACTTTACAGGATGATTTTATACAAATAAAAAAACTATGTCAAGGTTAGAATTTATATTTTTTATGAATTAGAGGTTTTTATAACCAAACCGAGAAAATAATATTAATTGTATTACCATACTTTTATGTTGGGGTGAGCAAATTTGAAAGTGGATAGAGCAATAAAACCTTACTCGCACCCCCCTGGCTTTATTTCCCTTAACGAAGCAATAAAGCAAACCCGGGAACAGGTGATTAACAATCATAAGTCTTACCTGAATGCGGGACTGGCCATGATGGTGGGACTTCTAAATTTTGATAAACAGTTTACCAGGGCTGAAGGAATTAAAGTCTGGGACAGCGAGGGTAACCTGTACCTGGACTTTCTGGGCGCCTATGGTGCCCTGAATCTGGGTCACAACCACCCGAGGGTGCTGGCGGCACTGGCTCAGGTAAAAGAACTGCCCAGTTTGCTTCAGGCCTCCCTGGGTACCATTGCCGGTGCCCTGGCTAAAGACCTGGCTACAATTACTCCGGGTAATTTACAGCGGTCCTTTTTCTGCAACAGTGGAGCCGAAGCGGTTGAAGGTGCGCTAAAACTATCACGGGCAGCTACCGGGCGTAAGGGACTGGTTTATTGTAACGGTTCTTTTCACGGTAAAACTCTGGGAGCACTGTCAGTGACCGGGCGAGAAAAATATCAGAAAGCTTTTCAGCCTTTGCTTCCGGGTCTTATTTCCGTACCCTTCGGCGACTTGGATACATTGGAAAAAAAATTAAAAGATAAGTCGGCTGCTGCCTTTATTGTTGAGCCCATTCAGGGCGAAGGTGGAATTATCCTGCCCCCGGAAGGCTATCTGGCCGGAGCAAGGCAGCTATGCACAAAAAATAATACACTACTCATCTTAGACGAAGTGCAAACCGGACTGGGGCGTACCGGTCAGATGTTTGCCTGCCAGCACTACGGAGTTACCCCTGATATATTGTGTCTGGCCAAGTCCCTGGGTGGCGGGGTTATGCCTATCGGCGCATACATTACCACAGATGAAATCTGGAAAAAGGCCTACGGCAGCATGGACAGAGCAACGCTCCACACATCTACTTTTGGGGGTAATACCCTGGCAGCCGCAGCGGCAATTGCTACTTTAGAGGTACTTTACGAACAAAACCTACCGGAGCGGGCCCGGGAAAGCGGCAGCTATTTGCTAGCCGGGCTCCGGCGGCTTAAAGAAAAATATCCGTTAATTAAAGACGTAAGAGGCTTGGGCCTGATGGCTGGGATCGAATTTAGGCAGCCCGAAGGCATTGCCTCAAAAGCATCCCTGGGGCTGGTTAATAAAATCGCAGAAGAATATCTAGGGGGTATGGTGGCCGGTGAACTGCTCAATAAACACCGGATTATTACTGCTTACACCCTGAACAACCCTAACGTAATTCGACTCGAACCACCCTTGCAGGTAACCCTGGAGCAAATAAACACGCTGCTGGAAGCCCTGGAGGCAATATTATCTGCCCATAAGGGCTTTTTCAGCGTGGCTGCCTCTAGCGTAAAAACCATTTTTCATTCATTATATAAAAAGTAGAGCAAGAAAACTCGCCATACTTTTTATCAATATATTTTTTACTTGTCCAATAAGGAGTGTTTTATTTGGCAAAACAGGGGAAAAAGGAATTTGCCTTGACCGCGTCAGGTTTTGAGTACGATAAGGAGCTGTCAAAGTTATCTATTAAAGTCTTTCCAGCTCTTCAGGCCCTCATTTTCAATCAACACGATTTAATTGAGACTTGTCAAAAATATGTTCCTGAAAAAGCAATTTTTCTTGAAGCGCATATGGCTGAACTTGTCGAGGTTGAAGAAACAATAGCAAAAGAACATGCCAAACATTTGGCCAGGAAAGAAGAATTGAAAAAGAAAAAACAGGTCAAAGAAAAAATCAATAAGGTTTCCCAACAAGCCATAGAAACTGAAACTTCAGTAAAAGGATATGATGAGCCGATAAAGGATGCGGAAACGCTAATGGATGAAACAGCAAAGGCTATTAGCCCCGGTCTCCCATCTGCAAGATTTTCTGGTTCCACCATTACAGCATCTATCAAGCAGGAGGAACCAGATATCAGGAGGATTGCGATTGGCGCCTCAATTAAGACACTTGAATTTTTGCTACGACGCAATTTGACAGAACAGGAGTTATCTGTTATTGAGACTCAGGTTGACGCTTACCTTTAGCTGGAAGGCATTAAGGGGCTGTTGCTCTACGAACCTTCAGTTCGTTTTGTAACAGCCCCTTGTTCGCAAAATACAATATGCCCAGAGACTAGCGACCTATTAACCAATCTAATCGCGTTGGTAAGCCGTATGCCTTAATTGGGCACGTGCGGTTTGATGAGGGGAAGCCATGCGAGTGGTTTCCCTACTCTATTTATGGTATTAATTGAATAATTGTTTTAGCTCTTTCTTCATCAGATTGCTTAACTACTAATCTTACACCACCAATATAATTAACAAAATTTATAGCTGCCCGTTCATCATAGAGAAATACTTGAATCCCCTCACTTTCTAATAGGCCTTTTACGATATTTGCTTCTGTAACATTGAGAAATGTCGCGATAGTTACAAGTTCATCCATAAGTAACCCCCTGTTTATTATGAGTTAAAATACATTCTAAATTTAAGAAATAATTATCTTGATTAATAATTATTGTTCAATAGCCTTTTCCATAATCTCAACCCGCTTTGGGGCAGGCGGGTGACTGTAGCTGAACCACTGGATATAAGGAGCAGGGGCCACGTCCGACAGGTTTTTAGCGGCCAGGTTCACCTGCAGCTGAACTGCCGCCGGGACATTACCGGTTAACATCACCGCTGTCCGGTCAGCCTCCACCTCCATGCTTCGGGAAAAATAGCTTTGCAAAGGGCTTGCAACAAAACAAGCAAGCATAGTAAACAACAGGATAACCGCCCAGGCATGGGGTTGCAGGCGGACTGAAAATGGTAAAGTTGTCCGTAAAACTACAAACAACGCCCCCCACAAAACAAAGGAACCCAGGATACCCAGGGCCAAACCGCGGACTATGTGCCCCTGGCGCCAGTGAGCCATTTCATGGGCAACCACGGCCTCCACCTCATCTGCCGAATAATTGGTTAACAGCGTATCGTAAAGTACTATCCGTTTCGTTTGACCTAGGCCGGTAAAATAAGCGTTGGCTTTAGTTGTACGCCGACTGGCATCCATCACATAGGCCTGATCTACCGGCAGCCCGGTTTTGGCAGACAAGTTTTGGATCATATTAATAACCGCTGGATCTTCTACCGGTGTAAAGCGGTTGAATAGGGGCGACACCACTACCGGCCAAAAAAAGGTCTGGAACACTAACCAGGCGGATATGAAACCAGCGCAGGCCAACCACCAAATGCCGGGCAGGCGGTTAACCGCCCAGAAAAGCAGACTTACACCCATCGCGGACAGGACCAGCTCCAAACCTGCTCCCTTAATATAATCCAGCCACCAGCCTCCCAGGCTCTGTGTCGAAAAACCCCACTGATGTTGCCAGTAGTAGCTGCCGAAAAAATTAAATGGAAGCTCCAGTAGCTTTAGCAATAACCATAAAATTAAGAAAAATAACAAGATGCTCCAACCATAGCTGCCACCAGCGGCTTGCTGCACCCGGTGGGAAAGGGCTTCTGCTCGGCCGCTAAATACCAGCCACAATAGAAAAGACACCTGAACCATAAAACTTCCGATATAAATTAGGCGCATTATATTGTTGTATTGCCGGCCCAGGCTAATTTGCTCAGCATCAAAAAAATTTCTGACCTCGGGTCCCACCCGCCCCGGAAACAGTGTAAACCAGAGGTAAAGCAAGCTGAACACGCCAGCCGTAACTATCAGGATCGGCCAGATACTATTTAATTTTAGCTGCATCTTTACTCCCCCCTATTTTGTTTCTGGTAATTCACTGTCTAAGCCCTACTTTCAGTAATCTAAATTATTTATTTAGGACATATAGATAAATATAACTGTGACCTTCTTATTATATTCATAAAGATTCCGACATTAGAAAAACAGACGAAAGGCAGGGAGTCTATCTTATGAACACCTAGCCTTCCACGGTATACATATGATAAACTTTTCATACAAGAAAAGAGAGGGGGGAAATTAGTTGACGGGATGGCTTATAAGATGGGTGTTGAATATTATTGCGATCATTTTTACGGCCTATTTAATAAGTGGTTTTGAGGTGACTGTCCCGGGTGCAATATTCGGCTCGATCATTTTAGGCGTAATAAACGCCATTATCCGGCCGGTAGTATTACTGCTGACTTTGCCCATAAATATAATCACCCTGGGGCTATTCACCCTGGTGGTTAATGGGCTGATGCTGTGGTTGACTAGCTCAGTGATCAAGGGCTTTGAGGTCCAAGGCTTTGGTACGGCAATTATAGCTGCCCTGGTTCTTACTCTCTTTAGTTTTGTGATCAGCTTTTTTGTAAAGGACTAAACTGAATCGGTTAATCCTCTATTTCCCCCTTTTTTTTATTAAGGGGATCATTACTGTTTTATCGCCCTGCGCGGCATCAGCTATAGCAGGGTTTACTTCCTTTTGAGTTTCTTTAACAGGCGCTCTTAAATACTTTAAACTTGTCCAGAGCATAACAGCGGCAAATAAAAGACGAAGCGTAAGCTCCGAAATATTATTGGCAAAGGAAGCTCCCAGATATGTACCTATAAGAGCTCCTGGTATTAAAGCTGGCAAGATAACGATATTAACATTTCCTAACCGCCAGTGAGTAAAGGCGCCCACCATTCCAATCGGGATAATGGCCAGAAGGGAACTGCCCTGGGCGGCTTGCTGGGTAAAGCCGGCGATAAGTACCATTGCCGGCACCATGATTACCCCCCCTCCGATCCCCAACATTCCGGAGAGGAAGCCGGCTATGATTCCGGCCAGTAATAAGACAGGTATTATTATCCATCCTTGCACCGGACCGGCAATTTGAAACAGGTAAGGTTTTATTAGCAATGAGATGGTAACTATGATTAGAAAGAATCCAAAATATCTCTTCAGTTTCCACTCGGGAAGCGCATCAGCGTAGTGTGCTCCCGCCCTGGCAGTAAGGATGGCTGTGGAGGCTAAGAGAATGGCTGCCATTAGGTCCACTGAGTCGTTCAAAGTATACGTGACCGCTCCGGTGATACCGGTACAAATTATTATCACAAGGCTTGTACCACTGGCCTGAAGTTGTTTCATTTTCAGAATCCCGGTTATCAGCGGGATTAATATCGCGCCACCGCCAATGCCGATAAGTCCGCTGAATACACCTGCTGATAAACCTATGAAAAAGTTCAATACCATGCCTCCAAAAACCACGTCACGGTTACTCACCATCCTATCAAACATATTTAATCAGGTCAACAAATATGTGAATAAAAAGAAGGTGCGGGCTGGAGTCTCGATCGCGGCGATCGGAGCCGGGCGGACATCGTAATAAAAACAGATAAGGAAGTCGGCTCAGTTTTCTCTTTTATTTCTCATCTCTTCAATAAGTAATTTAATATCTTGAGGTACACCGCCACTACCCTCTTTGCTTATTGATGCATTCATCCGGTAAATTAAAAATTTATTCCGGTGAGATTGGATAGCAAGCTGTAGTGAATCATAGCGGCCTAAAACAACGTTAAATTTATTCATATTGTCCACAGTGGTAAGGCTGGCTCCATCAACAGACTGAGTATGTTTGTAAAGTGTGATAGCTTTTTGCTGATCCAGGGTTACGGTTAATTCATATTGCCTGGGACAAAACAGCTGGCCGTTTATAAAGGAAAAACTGCGATCGCCAATGCCGCCAAAACTGTACCGGGTAAAAAGGGCGTTGCCTCTGCCTTTTAGAATAAACCTGTCCCGGGACACTTCTGACAAATCCAATCTGCTTACTTTATAAGTATTATAAGTAAAGCCATTTTCGTAAACCTGTACTATGGCATAAGCGCAGGGGAACTGTACGGTGGCAGGGACTTCTACATAGGGAAGGCTGCCAGTCATAAAGTGGTTCGTTGTTACTTTATTACGATGTATATGACCTGAAAAAACACCCTGTACATTAGAGAAAGGTCTGATAGTTTTTTGAAATTCCATATAGTTTTTAACACCAAACCATGTATCAGGTCCGTTACATGGGTGATGAAGAAATAGATAGGCTGGTTTTTTATTGTTCTTTAGGATACTTTTAATCCATCTTAACTGTTCCGGGTCAATATAGCCCCAATTATTATTCTCCTTACAAGAATCAATCAATAGAAACTGATAGTCACGAAACATTATACTTGTTATTGTTCTATCCCTATTTGCCACAAAGTCAAGGAAACCTTTTTCACCCAAACCGGAATTTTTTGTATACTTGTCATGATTACCGATACATAATAGGTAGGGTGTATCACCGAAATAAGGAAGAAGAAGATTACGCAGCATTAAATATTGCTGCCGGGTGGCATTGTCGGTAAGATCACCGGTTATTACAACCAGATCAGTGTTCCTTCTTTTGCAATCAAGAATACACTGGACTAAAAGAGCATTTGAGTATTCAACAAGTTTACCTAAATAAATTTCATTAATATCTCTTGCAGGATTTTCGCCAGCAATGTGTATATCACTAAGAATGGCAAAACTGAACAGGTACTTCCCCGCAGGTCTAGGCAAGGTCATAAAAGAGTTTAAAGCGCCTTTGCTGCGATTGCTTGCTACCTGGTACCAATAGCGTGTAGCGGGTTTTAAATTGTCTATTTCCATCCAGTGAAATTCTGTATTATAATTGATAGTGTGTTTGGTTAAATGTGCCGGCTGCTCACCGAAATATATGGTTGTGTCAGCAGACTGTTGGGGGGTAACCCAGGTTATCACGGCATGGTCACAACCAACAGTACATAGTTCTTCGTTACTGATTAGTGTACTACATGCCCAATAAGATGGTTGATAATAATTCGTAAAAACCATACGCCATTTCTCCCGTTGCTTATAATTAATCAAGCCTACCTTCGACGCTTTTGGGCAGGCGTTATTCGGTCCCGGCCTACCCATTGTTTTGTTTAGGGGTTGGAAACTTATGGGTAATAAGTTAACATTGATTATTTTATCCTATGTTCTGAGCCCAAAATCGTTACTCCTACGTTATCTTTTATTTAATATCAGTTATTAGTTAACGTATTTAAATGTTTCCATATTAGGTAACGCTATAAAAAAAATAAGGTGACGAGAAAACATCACCCTATTCTGATACCGGAGCCGGCATAAAACCGATCATATCTTATTTTTGCCGGCTTTTGTTTCAGCATTAATTCTACTTAAAAAAGATTCCAGATGCGCGGGTCTTCAAGACCCAGACGCCAGACGGCAATCCCGGGTATGCCCAATTGTCGCGCTAAATTTAGCCGGATATGAAAACTACGGACATCATGGAACCAAACTCTATGCGGGACACCATTTTCAACGTAGGTATAGGTTAATTCCTGGGCATTTTCATCATATTGAATATTGGCGTTGTGCGAAGCGGCCAGGTTGATGGCCTGGGCATAGGATAATTCCGTGGGAAGCCCATTATCCAGGTTCCAATCCCGGCCGTATACGGCCATGCCCAGCCGGATTTTGTGGCGTGGAATGACGGATAATGAATATGAAAGTACTTCCCGGACGAAGCCTATGGATGCTATAGGACCCGGCTCAGCTACATGCTCGTCGTAGGCCAGTACATACATGGCATCACTGTAAATGCTCAGGGTGGGATAACTAAACGCACCTGAAAAAGGATGAGTCGGGTCATCCTGCAGTTCCGGCGGTACGGATATAGTAACCAGAAAACCGTAACGTTTGAGCGTATGGTAAAGCTCCGCCATAAAGGTGTTTAAATAGTGTCTGTCTTCCGGGGGAACGAACTCAAAATCTATGTTTACCCCGATGAATCTCCTCTTGAACAACATGGTTAAAATACTGTCAACTAGATTTTGGCGCAAATAATTATTTGTTAGTATACTGTGGATAAGTGATTCGTACTCAGGGCTTGCGAAATTGTGAACTATCGCCAATATGGGTAAATTAAATTGTCTGGCCACTGTCAAGGTTTCTTCATCGGATTGCCCTACCAGTCCTCCCGTTTCAGTTACCCCAAACCAAAAGGGAACCAAGTAAGTAATTTTTCTACCGTGCATCTGCAGAGCCGTTTTAGCATCAGACGTTGTAACATAATACCAATTATTCTCAAAACAGTAATGCGTATAGCGCATACCACCTTATCCCTTCGTAAGATATATATAGCCATATTATGGGATATGGAGGGTTTTTTGTACGGGATTAATTAAAAAAATAATTAACGCATGAGAATGTAAATATCTTCTTTAAGTGGCCGGTCTACCTCCAGACAAAATGGCCTGTAACTGCTTGATAAATTCCTGCATTTCCCCATCGGTGCCGATCGTCACACGCAAGTGGTTATCGATTCGCGGTAATTTAAAATAGCGAACCAGTACTCCTCTTTGACGCAAGGCGCTAAAAAGCTCGCCGGCCTTCCGGTTTTGGTGCTGGATCAAGACAAAATTGGCTGCCGATGGAATTACCTCAAAACCAAGTTTCTCTAATTCATTTTTAACCCATTCCCTGGTGGCAATAATCGCCTGGCATTTGGTTTCAAAATAAATCCGATCGTTTATTGCAGCAGTAGCTGCCACCAGCGCCAGCCGGTCAAGCGTGTAGGAGTTAAAGCAATTCTTGGCCCGCTCCAGTCCATCGATCAATTCTGATGCCCCGACCGCAAATCCTACCCGTATACCAGCCAGAGATCTGGATTTTGATAGTGTCTGGATGACCAATAGATTGGGATAATTGTTAATCAGGGGTATGCAGCTGTTGCCACCAAAATCGACATAAGCCTCATCAACAATCACTACCGATTCAGTATTCCGTTTAAGTAGGGATTCAATTTGCTCCAAGGTCAACAAACGACCTGTCGGTGCGTTTGGATTAGGGAAAATGATACCGCCGTTGTCAATAGGGTAATCAGCCAGGCTAATCCGGAAATCTCCAGTTAAAGGAATAGTAGCCGCCTCGATTTCAAAAATTCTACTGTAAACCGGATAGAAACTATATGTAATATCAGGGTAAAGGATTTGTTTTTTCTGTTTGAAGAAAGTCATAAAAGCAAAGGCCAGGACTTCATCAGAACCGTTGCCGACAAAAACGTTTTTTTTCTTAACTTGGAAGTAGTTGGCGATCGCAGTCTTCAGGATATCGCCGTCTGGGTCAGGGTAAAGCCGCAAGTCGTTGCCGGTATGCTTATGGATGACCTCAAGGACTGCTGGCGAAGGTGGATACGGGTTTTCGTTAGTATTTAGTTTTATATACTTTCGATCCTTGGGCTGTTCTCCGGGGACATAGGGCTCAAGTCCTCTGACCAGTTCACTCCAATATTTACTCATAAATTTTTTCCTACTTTCCTTTTCTTGTTTAAAATCTTAGCAGTATTATACAGGTTGTAATAATGCCAAGTTAAGTTTAATCTGGGTACTCATCAGTAACCTGCTCTATTCAATGTAGTAATTATTAGCTAAAATACAAAATGCGATTTTTAATAAAAAACGTTGGTGGTCATAATAATCCTCACCAAAATCAGGTAATTAGTTAACACTATCTTTTCCTTGCTATTGCCGGTAAAATTATTTCTACTACAGCTCCGCCCTGAGCTGCATTGAAGATCCTTATGCTTCCCGCATGTTCGGCGACTATTTTTTGCACAATGGTTAAGCCCAGACCGGAGCCCGATTTTGCACCTGCGTAGAAATAGTCAAAAGCGTGCTTTAGGTCTTCCGGAGTAAAACCTGCTCCATCATCCACTACCTTTATTATATTTTTCCCATTAATAAGGACAGCATGAACGGTGACTTTGCTTGTGGTATGGCGAATAGCATTGGACAGCAAATTGGTGAAAAGACTATGCAATTGGTCCCAATCCCCGATCACCCAGGTGCGGGGTGGAATTTCTATCTCGATCCGTACATCCTGTTCCAGGGCATACCCACCAACAGTCTCCATTACCTGTTTCATAATGAAGCTTAAATCATGGGGTAAAAAATAGTGGTTATGCGACTGTTCCAGGATAGTAATATCGATCATATTTTCCACCACATTTCTCAAACGCATACTTTCCTTATGAATAATATCAAGAGCATTGTCCAGGGCTGGTCCGGTAAATAAACCATCGCGGATTCCTTCCGCATAGCCATTGATACTCATTAGCGGTGTTTTCAGCTCATGAGAGGCGTTCTGAAAAAAGCGTCGCCGGCTCTCATCATAGCTCTTGAGGCGAGCGGCCATCTCATTGAAGGCGATGGCCAGTTGGGCCAGCTCGTCATAAGAGTTAACCTCCAGACGCCGGTCAAATTGACGATTGCCCACTGCCCGTGCATAACCTTCCAGGGAACGAAGTGGTTTTACCAAATAGCTGATTAAAAAAAAGGCAATTAGAAGGGCCATTACCAGGGCGGCTAAAAGGCTGCCAAAGATCATTAACAGTGTTTCCCGATACATCGCCTGCAGCGTGCTAATAGATAAGAAGGTTAAAACTGTGCCTCCAATACTAACCGGCACCTCTGCAACTAAGAAATGGTCGTTTTTGAAAATATTTGCCTGGCTCCGGTCAAAGGCTCTGTCTTCGCGCAACGTTTCCGGGAGCTGGTCTATGGCCAGTCCCACCGGAAAATGCTGGGAATGGCTGCTAAATATGATTATGTCTTGCAGGTCTATCCATAAATAGCCGCTCTCTACCGCACGCCCGAGCAAAGGAATGGTTGAAGGTGTGTCAATTTCCTCAGGTGGTAAAGCTCCGGATCCGAGGGTGTAGGCAATCTCCCAGGCCTGCTTTTCCAGGCTGATTTCTGCGCGCCTTTCTAAGACCCCCACCAGAATCGGGTAAAAAGCCAGGGCAGTTACCAGAAAGGTAAAAACCACCACGCTTAAATAACTTATTAATATTTTAGTAGATATGCTTTTCCACTTCGCCATCTAACCGGTATCCGTACCCCCATATAGTCTGAATATTTGTCTCTGAATCGCTTTCTTTTAGCTTTCGGCGCAAACGTTTGATCAGGTCATCAACTGCCCGCTCGCTCCCATTATAGTCATAGCCCCAGATCCGGTCCAGGAGTTCCTGGCGATTAAACGTGCGCTGCGGGTTTTGTATTAATAATGCTAATAGTTCATACTCTTTTCTGGTCAGGACCAGTTCCTGTCCATTAATGAGGATCAGTCGATCCCCGGGAACTAATTTGAGATTACCTGCCAGTAGATAGCCCTGAGGATCAGAAGGAGCCAGTGTACGGCGTAAAACTGATCGCACCCGGGCAACAAGCTCCCGGGGGCTGAAAGGTTTGGAGAGATAATCGTCCCCTCCGATTTCCAAACCCATGATCCTGTCCAGGGCTTTTCTACGCGCCGAGATGAAAATGACCGGTACCCCGCTGCGCTGGCGAAGCTCTCGACAAAATTCCAAACCATCCTGGCCAGGCAGCATGATATCCAGGATGATCATATCCGGGTAACTTGATTCCAAACGCTGTGATAGCTCTTCTACACTGTTGAAGGTTTCTACCGTATACCCCTCTTTTTGCAAATATTGGGAGATTAACAGGCGGATATTCTCTTCATCATCAACTACAAAAATCGTACTCAATACTCTCTCTCCTTACAAAGGCCGGAATACGGCTAAGACATTTGATTCCAGTGTAAGCTTCGAATGTGGCAAAAATATGTTAGCTTTACTTTCAATTGTGTTTAATAAACATTATCCGCCTTCATTCTGACATACTTCACAGTTTATTATTATACCGGGCTTAAACATTATCCCTTTGTCTTAGCATTAACGGAATGCATATTCATGCGGCTTCCCATACCTGCTTTATAAGTGGCACAAAGCAAGGTATCTTTATAGTTAAAAAATACTACTTGTGCAATATTTTATCATTCCGTAATTCTGCCACAATTACAGTGTATCATTAACTTTGTCAGAACTTCAAAAATATTTCGCTTGGGTCTTTAAGAATGTGGTTCATTGAAAAACCAAGTGGAACGAAAGATGTTGCGTGTAAGGACTGCTTCAGAACCAAAACGGTTAAGATGCGCTGAGTTTCTCATCCTGAGAGAGCGGGGGAACCAACATTAGTGGGGTGAAACCGGTAACGGTAGGGAGTCCCTTATCCCGAACCCGTCAGCTAACCTCGTAAGCGCTGAAAGGGAATCCGAGGTTAATAATATCCTAACATAACCAGGGGGTTGCCTTTGGTTATTTTTATTTAATTCTCGGCCCTTTTCAATTATGACATTCCTGTTCAATACCAAAAAAAAGGAGTGATAACATGAGAGAAACAGGGAATAAGTATAATCTTTATCAATCCATACTCAGAAGCAATGAGCTTAAGGAAGATGCCCTTACTTTCCTAGAAGCCGTGAAAAACCTACCGGACCGGGCTACTGTCCATGAACAAACCGCAGCAAGAAAAAACAAGATCTTGGAGGTCCTGGGCGGGACGGAGGAAGACTGGTCCGATTGGAAATGGCAGCTTAAAAGCCGGATTAAAGATAGTAATATATTAGCCTCAATAATCGGCCTAAGCGATCTGGAGCGAAAACGCATCGACAAAGTAAGCCAGCATTACCGCTGGGCTATTTCTCCCTACTATTTGAGTCTAGTAGATGATGATTATGAAAACAGTCCTATATATCGCCAGGCTGTTCCTGATTTAAAAGAATTAGATCCAGGTGGCAGTATGGACCCAATGAGCGAGGCCCTGACTTCGCCAGCTCCCTGTGTGACCCGAAGATATCCGGACCGTATGATCATTAATGTAACCAACCAGTGTGCCATGTATTGCCGACACTGTCAGAGAAGACGTAATATCGGTGAGATAGACCAGCATGCATGCATGGAAGATATTAAGATGGCGCTTGACTACGTGGCCCAGCATAAAGAAATCCGGGATGTCCTCGTTACCGGTGGAGATGCTTTGCTGCTTAGCAATCAAATGTTAAAGTTCATCCTGGCTGAGCTCCACAGTATACCTCATGTCGAAATTAAACGTATCGGAACCAGAACTCCAGTGACCATGCCGCAGAGAATCACGCCGGGAGTTGTTGATATTATCCGCCAGTATCCTCCGATATTTATCAATACCCAGTTTAATCACCCACTAGAGGTTACCCAGGAGGCCAAACTAGCCTGTGACCGGCTCATTGACGCCGGCGCTGTGCTCGGTAACCAGGCGGTACTGTTGCGCGGGATTAATGATAAACCCTTTATAATAAGAAAACTGTGCCAGGAGTTATTAAAAATACGGGTGCGCCCTTACTATATATTCCATGCAAAGAGTGTACGGGGCACTGGCCACTTTCAGACCAGCGTTGAACAAGGAATGAGAATTATGGAATCGCTACGCGGCCATACCTCTGGGTTGGCAATTCCTACGTATATTGTTAATGCTCCGGGCGGACTGGGTAAAATACCTTTATCACCAAATTACCTCCTAAGAATGAAAAACGACGAAGTTGTCTTGCGCACATGGGAGGGAAAAATAGTGAAAGTGGAAAACCGTCCTATACTATGAGTTAAGTAAATGCAATGTAAAGTAATTTAATAGAACAATATAAATATTGTAAAAATGTAGGTAATTAGGAGGGGTTATTTATCTTCCATTCAGAAGAAGATGTATATAATTATGTGGACGCAAGTGGGATTGAGTTTATTCGTCTGGAGTTTACCGACATTTTTGGTGTAATGAAGAGTACAACAATAATGACCGATGAATTGGACAAAGCATTTTCTGGGAAACTCATGTTTGACGGTTCATCAATTGATGGCTTTGCAAGCATTGATGAATCTGATCAATGCATAATACCTGACCCAACAACGTTTGCTCCTATGCCATGGAGTCCACGTGAGGCAGGGGTAGCCCGTATGATCTGTGATGTATACACCCCTGATGGTGTACCTTTCGAAGGCTGTCCGAGATATATTCTAAAAAAAGCCTTAAATGAAGCTAAGGCTATGGGTTACACCTTTAATGTCGGTCCGGAGGGAGAGTTCTTCCTCTTTAAGACCGACGAAAAAGGACAGGCTACATTTGATATTCATGATACGGCAGGATATTTTGACCTTACTACTGTAGATCGGGGTGAACTTGTCCGGCGTAATATTATACTTACCCTAAAACAGATGGGGTTTAAAATAGAGGCTTCCCACCATGAAGTGGCTCCTGGACAGCATGAAATAGATTTCAAATATGATAAGGGACTGGCTTCAGCAGATAAATGGATGACTTTTAGGGATGTAGTGAAATATATTTCCAAAGAACATGGCCTCTATGCCACTTTTATGCCCAAGCCGTTTTGTGGTCAAAACGGTAATGCCATGCATTGCAACCAATCACTATTTAAAGACAACAAGAATGCTTTTTATGACCCTGATCAGCCCAATGGATTAAGCAATATAGCTCTTAATTATATTGGTGGACTTCTAGAACATTCGCGGGGGATGGTTGCCATTACTAACCCCATAGTCAACAGTTATAAAAGGTTAAAACCAGGTTATGAAGCCCCTGTAAACATTGCCTGGTCCACATCCAACCGCAGTACTCTAATCAGGATCCCTGTTGCCCGGGGAGAATCTACCAGAATTGAACTGAGGAACCCTGACCCTACATCCAACCCATACCTGGTATTTGCCTTGATGTTGCGTGCCGGTCTTGATGGAATAAAAAATCAAATTGAACCGCCGGAAGCGATAAATGAAAACATTTACGATCTGAATGATAAAAAGATAGAACCACTGCCCCGTGACCTTAAGGAAGCTATTGAGGAAATGAAAAAAGATCCTTTGATAAGAGAAACTTTAGGAGGCCATATTTTCCGGAGCTATATTGCAGCAAAGGAGCAGGAATGGGATGATTACGCAGAACATGTTCATCAATGGGAAATTGATCAGTATTTTAAAAAGTTTTAAGAAATAGAGGATACAATATACTTTAGCCCATTTGGTGGTATACCAGGTAATACATACCGGCAGCAGGCACAGTATGTAACCATGCCTGCTGCCGGGTATCCTGACCAGGTAGCTAAACAAGACCTTTAAATTTTACCGCTAGTTAAAGGATTTAATCTGATAGTTCTCGTCCTCTTCATTTTAATTTCTTCCTTAAAGAGAGACTAATCACTCAATTTATATGGAACTGCTTAATAATACCCTCAGCCATTACGTCAGCCATTCCTAAAGATCGTACACTGCCACGCCGGCCTCATATTGTCCGGAAAGCATGTATACTGCTTGTGCTACGGGCAAAAAGAACGTGTTGCTTTATGGTCCGCAGCGGGTTTTCGTTCGTACCCCATGAGGCGCGCCGGCACATGACCATTATGCCTTGTAAGCGACAGCACAAACGTTGGCGGGGTCGCAAACCCTTATTTACCTGTCCTCTTGCTGTGGTTTTAGCGCTGGCTTAACTGGTGCGTTTTATATAAAAATATTGTAATATATGATATATGAAACAATGTACCAGCATTAAAAAAATTATCAAGAAACCTATAATTATATTAGCTTTTACTCTTATACTGTTTTTGACAACAATATATCTATGGAATGTCGATTTAAGGACTGTGGTGAAAACTGCTGCTTCGGGCGATATAAAGTCAACGGCACAGGCTATTTCAGGTGCGGGAACACTAGCTATACTTATGAGCATTTATATTAACGCTGCTATTAGCATTATGGGAGTTGTCCCCTCAGTCTTTTTAACCGGGGCTAATGTGCTGGTCTTTGGCCTGCACGGAGGATTTATGGTATCCTGGGCGGGAGAGGTTATTGGCGCCACAGTTTCTTTCATGCTTTACCGGTGGGGCATAAAATCTGCCGTTAAGTTACCCGCTGAACGACTGAAATCAATAAAAACTATTAATGCTTTACCTTGGACAAGACAAATTTATTTTCTAATGGTACTGCGTATGGCCCCCTTTCTGCCATCAGGGTTAATAAACCTTCTCGGAGCCTTAACTACTATTCAGACCCATAACTTCATCATTGCCACCACAATCGGCAAGTTTCCTGCTTTGCTTCTGGAAACCGCATGCATTTATAACCTTATAAACATAAACAAAGGCTATGTCAACCTGGGCATTGGTGTTATTGTGGCCGCCCTTATGTATTTTGGCGCCAAAAAAGAGATTGACCGCCAGGCAAAATTATATCAAAAACACTAATGCTTTTACCTGTGGGAAATACAGCCTTCGGTAGCATCTCCCTTTTAACTTATAATAGCATGCTTTCCAGCGCATATTACAATTTAGCTGTTGTAGTTGCAAAACTATAATTACTTTTTAAGAAGTGTATATAGTAATATAGGTAACGAAAAAAGAAGGTGTTTGTCATGTCGGTTTGTCCCATTTGTAATGGTTTAGCGACCTTTCACAAATATTGTCCGTTATGTGGCCACCAAATGCAGAATGCCGGGGTCATCCATGACTTTTACGACAATTACAGCGCTTATTTAGATCAAGAGATTTATGAGGACGGCTACAGGCTTAATGACCATGCTATTTGCGTCCATCTTATGAACTGCCCGAACTGTCATTATGATACTAATATCAGCATCCAACGCCTTAATATAAACTAACTCGACCAATTGCACGCCTTTTTTTGCTTATAATCATGTTGTATAAAAGGAATGAATGCAATAATGACGAATAATTACAGGGAAAAACTTGTTAATTATTATCGATCGATCTGGAAGACGAGGAGGCTTTAAGATGAGTGTAAATCTGGCAATTATTGGTGGTACTGGAGTTTATGATCCTGATATAATGACAGACCCGCAGGAAGAGACGGTTTCCACTCCATATGGCGAGGTCCGGTTGATTGTGGGAAGCTTCCACAATAGGAAAGTGGCTTTTATGAACCGTCACGGAACCGGGCACTCAGTTCCACCGCATTTAGTAAATTATCGGGCTAATATAGCAGCCTTAAAAAAACTGGGGGTGAAGAGTGTATTATCTACGGCCGCAGTGGGATCACTTAATCCATCCATGCAGCCGGGACATTTTGTTTTCATAGATCAGTTTATTGACTTTACCAAATCACGGCAGACAACATTTTATGACGGTGGCGTTTCCGGAGTAGTACACATCGACATGACCAATCCTTACTGCGCTGAGCTTAGAGACATCCTGTCCAGAGCAGCCCGCAGCCTGGGGTTTTTTTCACACGCTATGGGTACATATATTTGCACGGAAGGACCACGATTTGAAACCGCCGCAGAAATTAAGATGTACCGGCTCTTTGGTGGTGATTTGATTGGAATGACCGGTGTGCCCGAGGCGCCGCTGGCCAGAGAGGCTGAAATGTGTTACGCCACTATTGCTATGGTCACCAATTATGCTGCAGGCATATCCCCAACTAATCTTACGCACCAGGAAGTATTGGATACTATGGCGCAAAACAGTGAAAACATCAGAAAGCTCGTGATGCAGGCTGTTGCCTGGCTTGATCCCGAGCGGACCTGCGCCTGTCATCATGCGCTGGATCCTCTAGCTCCGGCATAAAGATTATTTTGAATAAGGGGAAGATTAATTTGGAGACCATGCGCTGGTTGGAAGAAGGATGCCTGGAACTGCTGGACCAGTCCAAGCTGCCTATTGAGAAAACATACTTAAAATGCCGGGATCATCTTGACGTGGCTGCTGCCATCAAAAGGTTGGCTGTGCGCGGGGCGCCCGCCATAGGCGCGGCGGCTGCCTATGGGCTGGTTCTGGGGACGATGAGATTACAGGCACACTCAAAAGAGGCTTTTGTCGCCGAGGTGGAAGCTATTGCTCGGGAATTGGCGGCAACCAGACCTACTGCGGTAAATCTGCGGTGGGCCATGAATCGTCTATTGCATAAACTCCGGACAGCTGAAACTAAAGATTTGCGCGAGCTAAAGACAGCTTTACTAGCAGAAGCCAAACTGATCTATCAAGAGGATATAGTCAATAATCATAAGCTTGGAGAATACGGGCAGGTACTTATTCCTTTTGGGGCACGCATCCTAACCCACTGCAATGCCGGCGCGCTGGCTACAGCAGGTTACGGGACTGCCCTGGGAGTTATCCGAGCTGCGCAAGAGGCCGGCAAAAAAGTAAGCGTATATGCGGATGAAACCAGGCCGCTGCTGCAGGGCGCCAGGCTTACCGCCTGGGAAATGCTCGATGCCCGCATCCCGGTGACCTTGCTTACTGACAACATGGCCGGTTACGCGATGGCATGCGGTAAAATCGATCTGGTTATCGTAGGTGCTGACCGGATTGCAGCAAACGGTGATACAGCCAACAAGATCGGAACTTACGGCCTGGCGGTATTAGCCTGGGCCCACCACCTCCCCTTTTATGTGGCCGCCCCGCTGTCTACAATAGACTTAGGCCTGGTCACGGGCGCGGAAATACCAATTGAGGAGCGGGAGAGCACTGAAGTGACCCACTTTAATGGTCATCCGGTAGCGCCTGCAGGTGTCAAAGCCTGGAATCCGGCCTTTGACGTTACCCCTAACCGGTTGATTACCGCCATTATTACAGAGCGGGGTGTGATTAACCAACCTTACCTAAAAAATCTTCAGGAATTGATGAGCATCTAGTAATTAAGAGAGTTGACTAAAAGCCTGTTACCGGCCATATATTATATTAAGCCGAAATAGAAACATTTAAATAACCAGGAGGCAGACATCATGCCTGAATATATTGTGAGAAACCCTAACCTTGCCCCGGACGGCAGGCTTAAAATTGATTGGGTAAAGGCGCACATGCCTGTATTAAATGCGATCAGGAAAGAATTCGAGCGGGACCGCCCTTTTGAGGGTCTCCGTGTCGCCCTGTCCATCCACCTGGAGGCCAAGACTGCTTATCTAGCCGAAGTATTACGGGCCGGCGGGGCAAGAGTTGCCGTTACCGGGTCCAACCCCCTCTCTACCCAGGATGACATAGCAGCAGCCCTGGCCGCAACCGGAATAAATGTTTACGCCTGGCATAACGCCAGTGACACAGAATATCAGGAGCACCTGCTCCACGTGCTGGATACCCGGCCTCAGTTGGTAATTGACGATGGGGGAGATTTGGTACACCTGCTGCATACGAGGCGCAAGGAGCAAGCCGCTAATGTCATCGGCGGCTGTGAAGAGACAACAACCGGGGTCAGGCGACTGGAGGCCCTGGAGCGGGAAGGAAGGCTATTGTTTCCCATGCTGGCGGTGAACAATGCCTTTTGTAAATATCTTTTTGACAACCGCTATGGTACTGGAGAATCAGTTTGGTCAGGAATCATGCGTACCACCAACCTGGTGGTGGCCGGTAAAACTGTTGTCGTACTGGGTTACGGCTGGTGCGGCAAAGGCATCTCCATGCGTGCCAAAGGCCTGGGCGCCCGAGTAATCGTCTGTGAGGTTGACCCGGTCCGGGCCATTGAGGCCTGTATGGACGGCTATCAGGTGATGAGTAGTGAGCAGGCCGCGGCTGTAGGAGATATTTTTATCACCGCCACCGGTTGCCGGGATGTCCTGCGCCGAGTCCATTTCACTAACATGAAAAACGGCGCTATCCTGGCCAATGCCGGGCACTTTGACGTTGAGATAAATAAACCAGAACTGGCCGAATTGGCGATAGAGAATCGAACAGCCCGCCAAAATGTCGAGAAATTTATTATGTCCGATGGCCGCAGCGTGTACCTCCTGGCAGAGGGGCGCCTGGTGAATCTGGCCGCCGGGGATGGCCATCCGGCAGAGATTATGGATATGTCTTTTGCCATTCAAGCGCTCAGTGCCAGTTATATCAAAAAAAATGCCGGCGAAATGCAAAAAAGGCTTTACCGGGTACCCGAGGTAATAGACCGCCGGGTGGCCTTTTTGAAGCTGGCGTCGATGGATATTGAAATAGACCGGTTGACCAAAGAACAGAGCACCTATATGTGCGCTTGGCGGGAATAAAGAGTTACAGAAAAAAGATGTTGGGGGACAAATCATGGCTAATATTTTAATTCAAGGCGCCACTATTCTGACCATGGAGGGGCCAGATCAAGAAATCAAGGACGGCGAAATCGCCATTCAAGGTAATCGGATAGCCGCAGTTGGGCCACGTGGCTCCATCGCGGCAGATTACCGGGCGGACAGGGTGATCAACGGCTCCGGCATGGTGGCCTTGCCCGGTCTGATTAATTGCCACACCCACGCTGCCATGACCTTGCTGCGCAGTTTCGCCGACGATATGCCACTGATGAAGTGGCTTTCTGAAAAAATATGGCCGGTGGAAGATAAACTTCAGCCTGAAGACATTTACTGGGGCACCATGTTGTGTTGCCTGGAAATGATCAAATCCGGCACGACTACTTTTGCCGATATGTACTTCCAGATGGACCAAGCAGCTGCTGCTGTGGAAAAGAGCGGCCTCCGTGCTTGCCTGTCCAGGGGTATGATCGGCAATATGCCAAATGCAGAGCAGGCTCTGAAAGATTGCGTCATATTAATTAAAGAGTGGAACGGTGGGGCTGACGGCAGGATCAAGGTGATGCTGGGGCCTCACGCCCCATACACCTGCCCACCCGATTACCTCAGGCGAGTGGTGGAAGTAGCCAGGGTAAACCAGGTTGGGATTCATATTCATGTAGCTGAAACTATGGATGAAGTCAATCAAATCAAAGCCAATTATAATCAAACACCGGTTGAATATCTACACCACGCCGGTGTGTTTGAGGCGCCGGTACTGGCTGCCCATTGTGTATATCTGGACGAGGCTGATATTGAAATGCTGGCGCGCTACAAAGTGGGTGTAGCCCACTGCCCGGAAAGCAATATGAAGCTAGCCAGCGGTATTGCCCCGATAACCCACCTGCTGGAAGCCGGTGTTAATGTTGGTCTGGGCACTGATGGGGCTGCCAGTAACAACGACCTGGATATGCTGGCAGAGATGCAAAGTGCCGCTTTGCTGCAGAAGGTTGCTACCGGCGATCCTACGGCAATGCCTGCATTTACCGCGCTTAGCCTGGCCACCGCTGGCGGCGCCAGGGTTCTCGGGCTAGAAAGGGAGACCGGGCTATTGAAGGCGGGCATGAAAGCAGATTTGATCTTGATTAATTTACAGCGCCCGCACTATTACCCATTACATAACCTGATTGCCAACTTAGTGTATGCTTCCCAATCTGCTGATGTGGATACTGTGATTGTTGACGGCGAGGTACTCATGGAAGGCAGGCGGGTTTTGACCATGGACGAAGATAGAGTGATCTGGGAGACGCAACAGAGGGCGACGCAGTTGTTTGGCAGGAGCTAAAGCTACAGCTCACCATAACCACCTGGGTAAGTTTAAGATGGCATGGATACTGAGTGTACACCAGGTCGGCTACAGGCGAATATATGACAGTATTCAACACAAATAACCCAAACCACCGGTTAAACGTATTACCGCAATTGCGCTGTAAAAAACCGGCTGGTTTGGGCTGAATATGAGCTGTCCTTTACTAGCTCTAAATCAGCTGGTTCAAACAGATTTATATCAGTTGCAGCGTTGATGCTACGGTATTACCTTGGTTAACGGGTATTCAATAATATCCTGCGCGCCGGCCCGCTTTAAGGCTGGAATGAGATCTCTTACTTGCCTTTCTTCCAAAATGACCTCTACCGCCACCCAGTCACTATGGACTAACTGAGATATGGTTGGTTGTTTCATTGCCGGTAATACATCCAGTATGGTATCAAGCATGTCCCCGGGCACATTCATCTTCATCCCGACCCTGTTCCGGGCACGCAGGGCTCCCTGGAGCAGAACGGACATGCTTTGCAGCTTTTCCCGCTTCCAGGGGTCATTCCAGGAACTGCGGTTTGCGTGTAATTTGGTGGTTGATTCAAGGATGGTTGCGATAATTCTCAAATTATTCGCTTTCAGAGAACTTCCAGTTTCGGTTATATCGGCAATAGCATCAACGAGATGGGGCACCTTAACCTCGGTGGCGCCGTAAGAGTACTCGACTAAAGCATCAACATCATTTTCTTTTAGATACTTCTGTGTAACCCGGACCAGTTCAGTGGCAATCCGCTTGCCGTTGAGATCAGACACTTTTTCTATACCGCTGTTGTTAGCCACAGCTATTACCACGCGGATCGGGTTCTGGGTGTTTTTTGCATACATCAGGTCGGCCACTTCTACTACATCAGCCTCATTTTCCATGATCCAGTCCAGTCCGCTCAGCCCGGCGTCAAGTACTCCTTCATTTACATAGCGGGGAATTTCCTGAGCCCGCATCAGTACCACTTCAAGCTCCGGGTCATTTACTGCCGGAAAGTATGAGCGGCTGCGGACAGTGATGATATATCCGGCCTGCTTAAAAAGTTGAAAGGTAGCCTCCTGGAGACTGCCTTTTGGTAAACCAAGACGAAGCTTCAAGTTGAATTACCTCCAAGCATATACTTATGTCATATAGTACGGTAAAAGTATACCTTTTGAGTTACCGGGGTGTCAATACCGGGCTCTTACTTAAAAAGGCTGCGAAATTAGTAGCGATTGACCCGGAAAAATTAAACTGGGATTAGATAAATTGTTTATCCTTGCCAGTGCTTCTACTGTCGTATTATAAGTTGCCGCAATGGATGCTAGAGTTTCACCTGGTTTAACTACGTGAACTAATATGCCGGCTGTCGTAATTCGCCACACTTGCAGGCCGCCAACAGCTGTTCCCAGGCCGATCAGCCCTTCACTGCTCACTGCCAGATCGTTCATCGGGAGGCCACCGGTATTAACCGCCCAATCAGGGCTGCTTCGTTCAACGGGTGCTTTGTAGCCGAAAATAAAACCTTCAGGAGTGCCCGCCAGCAGTGTTTCTACACTTTCCCCGATGAGCCTGCCCGTGGTTAGTGCAGGCACACTGCTCCCCAGGTTGTCAGAAGTGAGTACTGTTGTTAGACTCTCGCCTACCTCTACTACCCTCAAACGACCGTCACCACCACCCCAACTCAGCTCACTCCCTGGAGTTGGTCTCAAATTACCGGCAGTAAGTGATGTTACTAGTGCCGGCAAATTTCTCTGTACCGGTCCTTCCGTTATACCGATTTCAGTGTAGTTCAGCATGATCAGTCCAGATGTGCCGTCTTCAATGTAGGCCACTGCAATTAATGGAGTCTGTCCTTCAATCCTGTTAACAACTGCCAGATGTTGGGGGGGGCCTGGCAAAACTCTAATAGCCAGTAGTTCAAGTTCCTGCCCTAGCCCATTTAGCCTGGCAACCTGATAAAAATACAGAAACTCTTGAGCCTCAGCAGCAGCAATAACCGCTTCACCTGTATCTCCAGCAAGACGCGCTAGAGCCAGGCTGACAAACCGGGCGCCAGGCTCAGGCTGTGTTTCCAACAACCGGACCAGAGAGCCTGCACTTGTACCATAAGCCAACACCCTGTCTTCTGTCCCGATAAGGATCTTGTCCCGGTTCCCTTCCCGCAGCCCGACTGCCAGGCTTAATATTACAGTTCCAACATCAATAGTTTGGGCAAGGACGTAGCCCTCGGCCGCAGGGTAAAACAAAAATGCCTTGCTACCGGCAGCTGCTACCAGATCAGGTCTGTCACTGATGACATTTCCCCACCCAACCCGGACAGGACCATTCAAGTCTTTCCTGTCCAGAATCACTTCTGCCAGAACCAAAGGCATAGACAATCATCCTTTATTTTAATGTTGTACTATATATTATGCTGTTACACTGCTTTGTATATTAATTTACTTTCTTTTTGATCATGGCTAACCTCGATTTTTTTTAATACTACTACGCCGTTTAGCACCTCGATCAGTATATCGCTTCCGCCACTAATCCCGAGAGTCTTCATAATATTACGCGGTATAGTGATCTGACCGTTAGGTGTGATGCACGATAATTTTTTCATCATATTCTCTCCTCGCAGCAGTAAATTATCGCCGGCTTGTTTATTATAAAATAGCTCAATGTTTATAACTAGGGGGTATTATTGTTTGAATCTGTCATATTTTGTTGGGGTACGGTCAATTAGAACCTGCGTCTCCAACACTCAATGCACAAGATTAATTAATATTTTGTGCTTGAATTATTCTCGAGATAGTGTAATATAAAAGAATGACATTTTATAAGACTTTAAATCTAAGGAGCTAAGCAAATGGCGATATCTAAAAAAATTAGTTCTGCAATGTCCAACTCTTCTTGGATCAGAAAACTTTTTGAAACAGGTATACAGCTTAAAAAACTGTATGGAGATGATAAAATCTTTGATTTTTCCCTGGGCAACCCCGATCATGAACCACCGAAGTCTTTCAAAGAAGCACTGACTAAATGGGCGCTCGAGCCAGTTGTCGGCATGCACGACTACATGAGCAACGCCGGTTATCCTGAAACGCGGCAGGCTATCGCTGAGGCGCTGGCCGGAGAGACCGGTCTTCCATTCAGTGAAAACCATGTCATGATGACCGTTGGCGCCGGCGGAGCATTAAATGCGGTGTTAAAAACCATCCTCGATCCCGGTGATGAAGTGATCGTTTTGTCACCCTTTTTTGTAGAATACAAGTTTTACATAGATAACCACGGTGGCATTGTTAAATTAGTGCCCACCACTGATAATTTCAACATCGATTTAAACGCTATTGATTCTGCCATATCAGCAGCGACTAAAGCAATCATTATTAATAGCCCCAACAATCCGACCGGGGTGGTATATGATGCTGATTCCCTGGCCGGTTTGGGAGCACTGCTCAAAATCAGGGAAGAGGAACTGGGACACCCTGTTTATGTCATATCTGACGAGGTCTATGCCAAACTTGTCTACGATGGCGTTACAGTTCCCAGTGTGTTCAAACATATAAAAAACAGTATTCTGGCCACCTCCTACAGTAAGGATTTGGCTTTGCCCGGCGAGAGGATCGGCTATGCAGCCGTTTCTCCTGAAATAGATCAGGTGGACCTGCTCATGGACGGTCTTATTTTTTGCAATCGCACCCTGGGTTTTATCAACGCCCCGGCGCTGATGCAGCGGATAGTCACCGGGCTTCAGCATGAAAGTGTTGATATCACCAGGTATCAAGAAAAAAGAGATATTCTTTATGATCATTTAACGAAGCTAGGCTTTAAAATGATTAAACCGCAGGGAGCATTTTATCTTTTTCCTCAATCTCCCCTCGAAGATGACATTGAATTTATTAATATTGCGATGAAATTCAACATCCTGGTGGTACCCGGTACTGGCTTTGGTAAACCAGGACATTTCCGTATCGCTTACTGTGTTGAAAAACAAACGGTATTGAACTCCTTGCCGGCTTTTGAGGCATTGGCTAAGGAACTGGGCTTAAAGCCATTATAATTGCCTCAGGCAGGGATCACTTTAAAGCACAGGGGATAATGGAGATAGTTTCAAACGACATGGCCATCCATAGTATGTAAATGCTATAGATGGCCATGTTTATATTTTATCCGTTAGATTATTTTTGTTGGTTACAACTGTTTACCTTTTACCGCTTTTGAATCAGCCCGCACTTTACCCCTGGCCATAGATGCAAATATACCAAAAAAGCAGATTACGGCAAAGATCAAGAATGTTACTTTTAAACTAGCCAGCAACAGGGAGGCTGAGCCTGCCGTCAGCTGTGCATTACCTGCGTAATGTGCCAGCAACAGAGTGACTATCGACATACTTAAGGCCTGCCCGGTTAAGCGCATCGTGCCCAGTGTTGATGAGGCCACCCCGTAAAATTTTTTTTCTATGGAACCCATCACAGCATTAGTATTCGGTGAGGAAAAAAGGGCAAATCCAGCGCCGAGCAGTGATAAATTGAACATGACAGCCCAAAGCCCGCTGAATTGATCTATAAAATAAAACACCATAAGACCGATTATAGTGACCAGCATCCCTGCTGAAGCCACGATGCGAGGCTCAATGCGGTCGGAAAGCTTGCCGGCAAGTGGAGATAATAAAGCCATAACAACTGGCTGGGATAGTAAAATTAAGCCGGCTTGCTGTGGATCAAAACCCTGCACTACTTGGAGATAAAGAGAAAGTAAAAAACCCACGGCAAAGGTTGCACTGTAGTTAATTAACGCTGCCAGGTTAGAATAAATAAAGGCTTTGTTACTTCTAAATATTTTTAGGTTAAGTAATGGGTATGCTGCCTTAAATTGTTGCAAGAAAAATAGTATCAGAGCCAAAACACCGATGAGCAAAAGCCATTTTGCCCAGGGAATGGCAGCCACAGACGATAAACCATACATAAGCGCAATTAGTGCGAAAACATATATGAAAGCGCCGGGAAGATCAAATTTCTCCCCTTTTGCCTCCGCCCATTCCCCTTTTAATTTAAAAACTGCCAGAAAAATGATTGGCAGACCCAGAAGTGCCGTAAACAAGAACATTGAGCGCCACCCCAGGTAATGGACAAGAAAACCACCCAGAACTGGACCCAGAGAGAGGCCTGTATATACTGCAGCAGCGTTGAATCCAAGCACCTTGCCCCTTTCCTGAGGCGGGTATACAGAAGTCAAAATAGCAACGCCTGTGCCAAAAATCATTGCTCCCCCGATACCTTGCAGACACCGGAAAATAATTATAGTTTTCATTGAGCCAGCCACTATGCAAAGAAAAGAAAACAGCGTGTGCAAGGTAACTCCTATGGTAAAAACTTTTTTCCTGCCCCATAAATCCGCCGCCCGGCCGAAGGGAACAAGAAACGCTGCAGATGCCAGAAGATAAGATGAGACAACCCAGCTTAAAGTGACCGTATTACTGTTAAATTGCTCACCAATAGATGGTATGGCCAGGTTTATGGCACTGCCCGTAAAAGGAGTAAGGAACGCTGCGAGTGTGGCAACCAGAAGGGCACTTTTTTTTAAGGGCTCCTCTTTCATAACAACCTCCGCTCATACAGGCCGGAACTAGTCTTGTGATTTAAGATAGCTTGATTACTTGATATTAATTCAGGCACCCCCAGTTGTTCCAATTTTTCTTGAAAGCTCTTCCCAAAGGCTTGGGTATCTTTTGGCAATATTAAATGGTTTACCCCGATCATCCACATAAGCATGATTGGTGCTTCCTTCAGCCGTGACGGTGTTGTCCTCCTTTAACACACGATAGGCAAAAGTGATCCGGGTGCGGGTTAATGAAGTGATACTAGTCTCTAGAATAACTTTTTCCACTGGTCGCAGTGATAGCCGGTAACGGCAGAAAGCATCAATAACTACTAATTCGATACCCTGGTTATGGAAGATATCCATATAAGAAAGGCCTACCTGATCCAAAAATGCGATCCGGCCGTCGGTAAACCAATCGAAGTATTTAGCGTAATAAGTAACACCGGCGGCATCACAGTCACCCCAGCGAACAGTAAATTCCACCCTTACAGCATCACTGCCTTTATGTTCCGTTCCTGTTTTCATATGTTCCCATCCCCTGACTTTATTAATTATTTTTTCAGTAGCGAAAAGAATACTCCCTAGCTTGTCTTCCGGCTTAAAATCCGTTTACTAAAAAACTATGATAAAGAACCATACGATCATTATTACCTCGACGGCCAGCTTAAGTACTGTACCGCCTAAAAACCCGATCAAGGTACCAATACCAACGCGAATAGCTTTATCTAAATCATTTCTGCGATATAGCTCTCCTGCCACGGCGCCAATAAACGGACCGGCAATCAAGCCGAATGGCCCCAACAGCAGTATTCCCAGCACGCCTCCCAGCACGCTTCCCCAGATCGCTGCTTTTGAACCCCCGTAATGTTTTGCTCCCATAACACCGGCCAGGTAATCAATTAAGAATACCAGTGCCACTGCCAGTCCCTGACCGATGAAAAATAACCACGAAAGGTTGTCGAATTTAACAAATAACCCGTATATTAGCATTCCAAGCCAAATTAAAGGAGCTCCGGGCAGCATTGGCAGAACTGTTCCAATAACCCCAACGGTAAAAAATACTACTGCAATAATAATGCCGGTAATAACCATTTTAAACTATCCTCCCTGATTATACCTGCCCTATATTATACAACAAAATAAGCCACATAAGTGGCATATTTTGTTTCAGATGCATATTTGATAAGTTTTAAGGGTGTCGCGACGGATATTAAATAACATCATTAACCATATTGCTCTTTCTTGCATCACTCCTGTGAATAATCCCTTCCACCCGTGTGGCGGCCTTTGCAACGCAATTTCTGCGGGGCTTATCTGTACTATTGCGAAAATGTCTGGCAGCCCTAGACATAGCCATTACTGCCAGCGCAGCTGCACCTATTCCTGCAAGTGTACGATATGATAACATTTTCTATCCCCCCTGCAATAACAGTTTCTTTATATTTTTCGCCCCTTAGCCACAAATTATACCAGACAGCAAAATTCCTGGATTTGTGTTTTCCAAAGCCATTACATATAATAACTGTTGGCGATGTAACACCCAAAAGAAATTACCTTGACAGTGGATAGTAATAAAAATAAGATTAAAATTAATACAGTAAAGAAGAAAGTGAGCGAACACTAAAATAATGAAAAATTACGTTAATGCACCCCTTTTAGATTTTTATATGGATTTGAACAAGATTTCTCTATCCGAGGATGCTGTTAGTTTTGTTAAACCGGCCTGTGGGGTTATTAATTTAGAACAGGAACAAGCAGTGCCTATGATTAAAGTATATCCTCCCAGGGTAAAAGCAGTTGATTTCTTTGAGGTGTTACAGCAGGTTTCTGGTGTAATCAAGAAAAATCGTCCTGATATGATTAATGAACTAGCCAAAATCGAGGCTGCCTTACCAGTTGAAGCTACAGATCGTGAAATGTTTGCTGCCCAGGCTTTTATCCCGGATAGTAACCTGTTAACTAGTTTGAAGCAAGATTTGCCGCGGGATACCTTTGGCCTGTTAATGAATCATACGGTCAAGCTTTTTATGGTTCGGTATGCTAAAAAAGTTGAAAACCTTCGTAACTTTGATCAATGGCTCCAGGGTCAATGTCCAGTTTGTGGAGGCAGACCGAGTTTCGCCCTGCTGGATAAGGAAGATGGTAAGAGATACCTTTACTGTGGCTTATGTGAAGTTAGATGGCGCTTCCAGCGACTGGGTTGCCCATTCTGCCTTAGTAATGAATCACAATTTTTCACATTGGAGGGTACGGAAAAATACCGGGTATATTTTTGTGATCAATGTCACGGTTACATTAAAACCATCGATGAAAGAAAAGCAGGTGGGGCAAACATTGATTTATTCTGGGAAGATATCAATACGTTGCCATTAGATATTATGGCTATTAATGAAGGCTACTATAATCGACCAGTAGGGCAACCGGCAACAAACAATTGACGGGTATTAAAAATAATATTATCTAGCAGGATTTTAAAATGGACATGTCGTATAGAATTAAGATGACATGGAAAGGAGGTTGGGATCTTAATGCCGCACATTGGTGCACCAGAGTTAATTTTAGTGTTAGCACTGGCCTTAATTATTTTTGGCCCTGGTAAATTACCGGATTTGGGTAAAGCAGTTGGTAAAACCATTAGGGAATTCAGACGTTCATCAAATGAAATTATGGAAGATACCGAAACGAACAAAGGCGGAGTTGAACCAGAAGGTCAACAAGCGATTAAAGCATTGAAAAGCTAACCGGAAGCATTCATTGACAGCAGCACAATATCTAGCGGGGGAAAAAAAGTGGCTAATAATACCGGTGAAATGCCTGTGATGGAACACCTGGAAGAGTTACGCCGGGTCTTAATTGTTTCTATTATAAGCACAACAGTGATGGCAGTGGTCGCTTATTTTTTTTGTGACCGGATTTTAGCCATATTATTGGAGCCTCTAACTCAATTAGACCAAAAGGTCAATTTTACCGGAATTACCGAACCTATCTTTGTCAAAATTAAACTATCCTTGTTTACTGGTTTTCTAGCTGCCTTGCCAGTCATTTTGTGGCAGGTCTGGAGTTTTATTGTTCCAGCGCTTAAAAAAAACGAGAGGGTTTATTTTACCCTCTTTGTTTTTATTTCTTTTATTTCTTTTTTTGGTGGTATAGCATTTGGTTTTTTAGGAGTATTCCGCTATGGAGTTGTGTTCTTACTCAAGTTTGCCGGGCCCGAACTTTTCCCCATGCTTACTATTAGTAAGTATATTTCCTTTACTATCTCTTTTCTTTTGCCCTTCGGGATTATCTTTGAGTTTCCTTTGACTGCCTTTGTTTTAGCGCGGTTAGAGTTGCTATCTTACGACTTTTTAGCTAAAAACCGGCGTTATGCTTTGTTAATAACAGTGTTATTGTCAGCAGTTATTACTCCTACTCCTGATATAATCACTTGCTTATTTGTAAGTGGCCCAATGTATTTGCTGTTTGAAGCAAGCGCTTTAATAGTACGCGTAGTTGAGCGGAGACTTGCTCGCAGGAAGCAGCGTGAAGAACTGGCCGAGATTGCTTAAGACAAGGCAATAGATATAACAGATATTTTAAGCTTTATCCCCTTGAAAAGAGGTGAAACATCAGCGAAAATATTTTTTAGGAGAAAGGAAATTTTTATAAGTTTGAAGTAGAGGAGGTTTAAGTGTGCTATGAAAAATCTTAGTCGCCGGGATTTTTTGAAGTTTTTAGGTCTTGGCGCCGCTGGGACTACTTTATTGGAAGTGAACACCCCTTCAGCTTCGGCTAGCACAGCGGAAGACAAGTTACCTACTTTTTCAATGGGACCGCTCAAAACGAAAAAGGCTAAAGAAACCGCTTCTGTATGCGCTTTTTGTGGCTGTGGCTGCGGTCTTATTGTATATTCTGAAGGAGACCGGGTCACTCATATTGAAGGTGATCCGGACAACCCCAATAACGAGGGCTCTATGTGCTGCAAAGGTATCTCCCTTGGAGACGCTAATACGATTGTAAATCAAAGTCACAAGCGGGTGCTTAACGATAAGCGGGTAACTGATGTCCTGTACCGCGCACCTGGCAGTGCCCAATGGGAGATAAAGGACTGGGATTGGGCTCTATCAGAAATTGCCAAGAGAGTCAAAAGAACACGCGATGAGAGTTTTGAAGAAAAAGATGCCCAGGGGGTAACGGTCAACCGTACCCAGGCGATAGCACATCTGGGCAGCGCTTCTGTTGATAATGAAGAAAACTATATTATGCACAAGATGCTACGTTCACTGGGGGTAGTTAACATTGACCACCATGCCCGCCTCTGACACTCCTCTACCGTGGCCGGTCTGGCCCAATCTTTCGGTAGGGGTTGTATGACCAATAGTTTTACCGACTATCAGAATTCTGACGTATTTTTATGCATTGGGGCTAATCCTGCTGAAAACCACCCCCAGGCTATGCGTCATATGGGCATAGCGGTGGCAAAAAGAGGCGCGAAAGTTATTGTCGTCGATCCCAGGTTTACAAAAACGGCGGCTAAAGCAGACATTCATGCTCCCTTACGCCCTGGGACTGATATTGCTTTTCTATATGGTATCATGAACTATGCTATTGAAAACAATCTTTATTTTCATGATTATGTGGTTAATTATACCAATGCATCATATTTAGTCAGTCCGGAGTACGGATTTACTGACGGAGTTTTCACTGGTTTAACAGAAGCAAACGGTAAAGCAAGCTATGATACTACCAACTGGCAGTACCAAAAAGATGGGGATAATGTAATAAAAGACCCGTCCTTACAAGATCCCATGTGTGTTTTTCAAATCTTGAAAAGGCACGTATCACGTTATGATATTAAAACGGTTTGCAACATAACCGGCACACCCGAAGATACTTACCGGAAAGTATGCGAACTCTATTGTTCAACCGGTAAACCGAATAAGGCCGGCAACCTGTTATACGCCATGGGAATTACCCAGCACAGCTACGGCGGCCAAAACGTAAGGGCCACAGCCATGTTGCAGTTATTACTGGGCAACATAGGTATTGCCGGAGGTGGAGTAAATGCCCAGCGGGGCGAATCAAATGTACAGGGCTCCACAGATATGGGCATGCTGTATCATTTGTACCCTGGGTATCTCAACTCTGCAAATGCAGCTATCCATCCCACATTAAAAGACTATCTTGAAAAAGAAACTCCGAAAACAAGTTATTGGTCTAACAGACCTAAGTTCTTTATTAGCATGTTAAAGGCCTGGTATGGCGATAAAGCAACAAGGGAAAATGATTTCTGTTATGATTACCTGCCCAAGCATACCGGCAAGGATCACTCCCATATGGCCATTTTTCAAGCAATGTCAGAAGGAAAAATTAAAGGTTTCTTTGCCTGGGGGCAAAACCCGGCAGTAGGCGGGCCATTGGCTTCAGCAACACGTCAGGCCCTGGAAAAACTGGACTGGATGGTAGCTATTGATTTATTTGAAACAGAAACAGCTACTTTCTGGAAACGTCCAGGGGTAAACCCTGCCGATATTAATACTGAGGTATTCCTCTTACCAACAGCCTTTTCATATGAGAAAGAGGGCACTGTAGCCAATAGCTCGCGCTGGATCCAATGGCGCTGGAAAGCAGTTAACCCGCCTGGCCAGGCCAAAAGCGACCTCTGGATTGCAGATGCTTTGATGAAGGCCATCCGCAAAGAATACCAGGCAGGTGGCAAGTTTACAGATCCGATCATGAATATGGTTTGGGACTACGACATGCACGGGCATGACGAGCCTGATATCATGAAGATAGCCAAGGAAATGAATGGTTATGTAGTAGCAGACGGTACCGTGCTGGACTCCTTTGCCAAGCTTAAGGACGATGGCACAACAGCCTGCGGGGTATGGATTTTTGCCGGCTATATGTTCGAAGATCCAGTCCTGAAAGTACCGGGCTGCATGAGACGGAGCCGCGAAGATAAAAGCGGACTGGGCCTGTTCCCCAAATGGTCGTTTGCCTGGCCGCTCAACCGGCGTATTGTGTACAACCGCAACTCGGCAGATCCCTCCGGCAAGCCATGGGATCCAACAAGAATGCTGGTATCCTGGGATGGTGAAAAGTGGGTCAATAACGATGTACCTGACTTTGGTTTTAAAGATGCTGTCACAGGAGCTCAAATTCCCCCGGATAAATCAGCTGTTAACTCTTTTATCATGACTACAGAAGGACAGGGGCGTTTGTTTGCTCCTACCGGTATGAAAGACGGGCCTCTTCCAGAACACTACGAGCCGCTGGAAAGTCCGGTTAAAAATGTTATAAGCAAAACGCAAAACAACCCTGTTGCGGCACGGTATAAAGGTGATTTTGCTAAAATCGCCCAAACTGGCAGCCCTGATTTCCCGTATATTGCCACTACTCACCGTCTGGTCGAGCATTACCAGAGCGGTGCGGTAACCAGGAATTGTCCTACACTTGCTGAATTAATGCCGGAAATGTTTGTAACCATTTCAAAGAACCTGGCCCGCAGGATCGGGGTAGTGCCTGGTGATGTAGTTTCGATAAGTTCCGCCCGCGGTGAAATCAAATGCAAGGTAAATGTTTTACCCATCGTAAAGCCAATGAGGGTTAACGGTAAAGAAGTTGAAGTAGTAGGCCTGCCCTGGCACTGGGGTTATCAAGGACTGGCGCCAGGAAGCACGGCAAATGACTTAACGCCATTTGTTGGAGACCCCAATACAATGATCCCGGAATATAAAGCTTTTCTATGCAATGTAAAAAGAGCGTAGCATTTTTTGATTTCCACACCCACTTTTATTTGAAGCAGAAGTAATAACCGGAGGTGAGATGATGTCCAAAGGTGTTTTGGTTGACGTCACCAGGTGCATCGGCTGCCGAAGCTGTATGGTTTCCTGCAAATCATGGAATGACTTGCCAGCCAATAAAAGCGAATTTACAAACAACTGGGACTCCCCAGGAAAAATTAATGCCAATAACTGGACGGTAGTAAATTCTAATATAATCGAACAGGGTGAAGAGGTTAAGTGGCGCTTTGTAAAAAAACAGTGCATGCACTGTCTTGAACCTGCCTGTGAGTCAGCTTGCTTTACTCATTCGTTTGTTAAAACAAAAGAGGGTGCCGTGATTTATAAGCCAACAGAATTAAATCAAGATTATTGCGTTGGCTGCCGGTACTGCATGATCGCCTGTCCCTTTGGAGTCCCTTCATTTCAATGGGATAAACCACTTCCTTTTGTGCAAAAGTGCAGGTTTTGTTATGACCGCATGAAGGAAGGAGGTTTGGAGCCCGCCTGTGTTACAGCTTGCCCAACAGGTGCCTTGAAATTCGGTGATAGGGACAAATTACTGGCTGAAGCATGGCAGAGAATAGACAGCAACCCCAAGTACATCAAGCATGTTTACGGGGATAAGGAATACGGGGGAACCTCGTGGCTTTACATTTCTGACGTGCCTTTTGAGCAACTCGGCTTTAGAACAGAAGCATTCGGGAAACCTGTCTCCAATAAGTCTATTCCATCTCTTACGTGGGATGTGCTTAAATGGACCCCTTATATATTTGTGGGCTGGGGGGCCATCCTGACCGCCTTACATTTCTATACCAAGAGGCGCGCCGAAGTGGAGCATGATGAGGAAAATATGTATGAAGCCGTTAACACTCAAGAAAACGACAAGGAAGAGTAATATATTAGATGGAGGTGATTATTGATGCAAAAAAAATGGACTTTTAAAATTACCCCATTTAGGAAAGTCCTGCTTGCCCTTGTGGGCATTGCGATATTAGTAGCTTTATATCGTCTTGTCGTGGGTTTGGGGCCAACAACCAATTTAAGTGACGACTGGCCCTGGGGACTGTGGATCGGTTTTGACCTGCTTTGCGGCATCGCCTTAGCCGGTGGTGGCTTTAGTACAGCTCTTATCGTACACGTATTGCATAAAGACAAGTACCTGCCGATTGCCCGCGCTGCCCTTTTAACTTCGTTAATAGGTTATGTGATAGCCCTGGTCAGCCTCTTGATGGATATCGGTAGGTGGAATAACTGCTGGCGTCCCTTTTTCTACTGGGGGTTCCACTCGGTGCTGTTTGAAGTATTCTGGTGTATTTCACTTTACACGACGGTTCAAGTGCTGGAGTTTGGGGACATTTTCCTTGAAAGAGTAAAGATTCTTCCACTCAAGAAAATTTTAAAGCCTGCGTTAATACCTTTGACTATATTGGGAATTGTTTTACCATCCCTGCACCAATCGTCCCTGGGTTCTCTCTATATTGTCACGATTGACCGGCTATATCCTCTGTGGTGGTCCATGCTGATCCCGTTCTTCTTTGTCTGGTCCGCCTTTTTCCTGGGGCCGGCAATGGTAACCATAGAAGGAACCCTGGCTTCCAGGGCCTACAACCGGAAGCCTGAGTTGCCAGTATTCCAGAGTCTGACTAAAGTTACCATGTGGATGTTGATTGTATATCTAATCGTTAAGATAATTGATTTGAATTACCGTGGTGTTGCCGGTATGGCCTTCAACGGTTCTTTTGAAAGCAATATGTTCCTTATTGAAATGATTGCCTTCGTAATCGTTCCAATTATTATGTATGCCATTCCCTCTATTCGCACTCAGCTCTGGGGAGTTGTCACCGCCTCCGCGCTGGTTGTAATCGGTGTGATTTTTAACCGGATGAATGTGGTCTTCACTGGCATGGCCGGCAGTGTGGGTACCAGTTACTTCCCCAGCATTTGGGAGTGGTTGCTCACCCTCGGCATGTGGAGTGCACTGGTTTTAGTATACCTGTTTGTTGTAGAAAACTTCCCCATCCTGGTTAAAGAGCACGAAGAAGATGAGGCATTGTCAACTGGTACAGGCATGACTGCCGGTAAGAGCGTAGAGGCTTAAAGCAGAGTTTTTTATCAGCTTTTCAATGAAACTTGTTATTAAATAAGGGAGGATACGTGATCCTCCCTTATTTAATAAAGTCTACTAAGTTTTCCGTTAAGATTTATTCTGTACAACTTCAGTCACTTTCTGTATCTCTTCTTTTACATCTTTTGTTGCACTGGACACCTCGCTAATGTTGGACAGTGAGGCTTTGCGAAATTCATTCAAGGTTCTGCCAAATGACTTGCCTACCTCCGGTAACTTGCGCGGTCCAAAAACAACCAAAGCAATTACTAAAATTAAAATTAGTTCAGACATACCCAAATTAGGAAACATATAACCCCCCCTAAAATCGCTCTTTGTAAATTACCGTGAATATACAATTTTTCTTAATTCGATATATTAATGATAAACTCCTGCTTTTAATAATCTAAAATAAGTTGACGCTAAGGGGGCAAAAATTTTTTGTGACGAGATTAAGGATTTGCAAGAGCAGGCTTTGGCTCGGAGAAATAACGGACTATACCGGCATAAATAGCCCATGCTACCTTACTTTGATAATACTGGTCAAGCATTAATTTCTCTTCCCCGGGATTAGTTATAAATCCGATTTCTACAATAGTGCTAGGCATTCTGGCCATACGGTTGGCAAAATAATCAACTTGCTTGGCCTCGCGGCCCGGGTTAGCTAAATAACGGTTAAATTGATTTTGGATTGCCCTTGCCAGCCTTTTACTTTCTTCCGATCCTGGTTGAAAAAAAGTTTGAGCACCGTCTACCCGTGGGTCGGGGAAACTATTGACGTGAATACTTATAAATATATCAGCATTACGGCTATTTGCCAGATCGACACGGCGGCTCAAATCCTGGATTTTTGCTTTATATGAATAATTCGCAACAGGATCGCTAAGTTCCCGGTCAGTTTCCCTGGTAAGCACCGCTTCAGCGCCAGCTTCCCGTAATATTAGTGCCAGTTTTTTTGACACATCAAGCACAATATCCTTTTCATGAATACCTGTAGTTCCTAATGCACCTGGATCCACTCCCCCGTGACCAGGATCAATTACAATAAGTTTATTGGCTACTGTCCATGATAGAGTAGCAATATGCCGTTCTTCAAGATAGGAAGAAATTTTCTGGAACCCGAAAATTAGTAACGTTGAGATCAGTGCTAAAGCCAGGATGTATCTTTTTCTTAGGTGCACATAATGTAAAAATACATGCAAAATCCAGCCCCGTCCTTTCTTTATTCTAGAAAGTATGCCGGGCTAAAATCAAATATGTGCCCCCCCGGGGAACTTTTTATTGATATACTTTTAACAAACAAGACACATACAAAGACTTTAAAATACAGGTAGCCTCAGCTAAAAAAGCTAGGGCTACTTTTTTAGGGAAGACTTATATACAAGTGAATTTTCCTGCCTGGTTTGATTGCTATTATGTAGTTGCAGTTAAGAGAATATGTTTTATAGCTAAGGATAAACTCTGGGAACACGATGGCTAACCATGCATATTACCTCATAATTGATAGTATCCAGTTTCACAGCAATTTCATTGGCTGATATCTCCTCACTGCCCTGACTGCCAATGAGGACAGCCTCATCTCCCATCTTTACTTCGGGGATGTGGCTAACGTCCACCATAATCTGGTCCATACAAATTCTTCCGATTACTGGTGCCCGATAGCCATGCAGTAACACCTCCCCCTTTGATGAAAGCCGCCTGGAGTAGCCATCCGCATAGCCAACGGATAAAGTGGCAATAACTGAAGGCCCTGCGGTTTTATAAGTGCAGCCGTAGCTAACACTAAAACCAGACGGCACTTTTTTTACATAAGCAACTTTCGCTTTCAGGCTCATCGCCGGAAGCAGATTCACTATGCTTTGCTCAAGATTTTCAGAAGGGTAAAGCCCGTAGACAATTATCCCTGCCCGGACCAGGTCCAGGTGGGATTCCGGTATTTTCAACAAGGCCGGGCTATTGGCTGCGTGTTTAAATTTAATCTCAAGGCCGCTTTGGCGCAGCGCCTCGGTAATTTCAAGAAAACGCTCCAGCTGGGCAATAGTATACCCTGACTCAGCACTATCAGCGGCAGCAAAATGAGTAAAAACCCCTTCTATTTCAAGATGGGGTAAGCGGGCTAGTTTTAAGATTTCACTTACTACATGCGGGCTAGCCACCCAGCCAATTCTCCCCATACCTGTGTCAATCTTGACATGAACCCTGGCACGTGTGCCCTCCCGCCCCGCAGCTTCTGCCAGAGCTAAAGCCATATCAAAAGTGTATACAGTTTGCGAAAGCCTGTAGCGTATCACGTCCTGGGACTGCTCAGGAGGACTGTAGCCTAAGACCAGCACTGGCGCATCTATACCAGCCTCACGCAAGGCCACACCTTCCGAAACTCTGGCAACGCCAAGCCATTCGGTTCCGTTGGCCAGGGCGGCCCGGCTTACTTCAATTGCGCCATGACCGTAGCCGTTGGCCTTAACCACAGCCAGCACTTTGGCCGAAGGGGTTGTCACCCGGCGGATTTCCCGTACGTTATGGGCAATTGCGCCCAGATCTATTTCAGCCCAAACTGGAAACACAATCATGACCAAACCACCTTGCTCCACATTGCTAAGAAGTAAAAGCGATAGCTTAAGAGACTTCCAACTGGATATCGGTATGTTGCCCTTATACCGCGCCCAAGGAGTGTGGATGCCGGTAGAATGACAGTCAGTTGGCTTGCCTTTAAAAAACTGTGGTTAAGTGGAAGCTACTCGCTTTCCACTATCTCCCTGGTTGCTGCAGGAAGGTTGTGAATTATATCTCCGGCTGTCAGCCCAGCCATGCCTTTCACCCTGACTCCCAGGTCACCAGCCAGGCCATGGATAAAAGCACCCGCCGAGGCTGCCTGGACAGGTTCTAAACCCTGGGCAACAAGAGATGCGATTACTCCGGTTAGCACATCACCGCTACCACCGGTGGCCATACCGGGATTGCCGCTAGGGTTAATATAAATTGCCCCACTGGGGGCTGCTACCACCGTCCGGGCGCCTTTTAGCAACGTTACTACATTCCAGGTAACTGCTGCTTTTTCAGCAACTGATATCCGGTCCTCTTGAATTTCCTTAGTACTTATATCCAATAAGCGGGCCATCTCGCCCGGGTGGGGCGTTATTATTACCGGAGCCTGCACTTTTCTCATAGTTTCAACTTCCCCGGCCAGGGCGTTTAAAGCATCAGCATCCAACACACATGGAACCCGCACCGAAGGCAGCAATTCCCGCACCAGAGTCACCACTTCTGGCAAAGTGGATATTCCCGGGCCAAGGGCCAGTACGCTGGCGTTATCTAATAAGTTAAGAATGCTTTGACGAGCGCTTTGACTCAGGCTGCCATTACCTGTGTCAGGTAATGGAACAGTCATTACCTCACTGAGTTTAGTCTCCAAAATATTGTGAAGGGACTCTGGCACTGCTACTGTAATCAATCCTGCCCCGGTCCGGAGCGCGGCTTCACCAACCAAATAGGCAGCTCCCGTCATTCCCCGTGATCCAGCCACCACCAGTACCCGTCCAAAGCTCCCCTTATGGGCTGCCGGCGGGCGTGGGGGCAGCCATTCTTTAACCAATTCAGCAGTAATTATATAGCGCTGTGGCGCTTCTTTTTCAATAAGCATAGGTGGAATTGAGATATCCACCACGTGTAGCTCACCAGTGTAAACTGCACCAGGCTCGAGAATCAGTCCCAATTTTGGAAGGGCAAAGGTAACTGTATGAGCTGCTTGAATACAAGGCCCGTGTACCTTGCCTGTATCAGCCTCCAAACCAGATGGAATATCTACGGATACTATCGGCTTGCCGCTTCCGTTCAGTACCTCAACGATTCGCCCTGCCCGATCACTCATTTTGCCGTGAAAACCGGTGCCGTAAATAGCGTCAACGATTAAATCTGTGTTCATTAATACCAGGCGGACGATATTGATACTATCACCCTGGTGCAACGAATAAATCCTTTGCCCCATCTTTTGCCATGCCTTAAGATTTATCGCTGCATCACCTTTAATGTCCTCAACATCAGCCAGTGCCAATACTTTAACTTCCGCCCCCATGTTAAATAGGTGGCGGGCTATTACGAAGCCGTCTCCCCCATTGTTTCCCTTTCCTACAAACACTGTTACTACCTTGCCACGTACGTTGTTACCAAGCACCTGTCTGATTACTTCAACTACCTGACGCCCGGCATTTTCCATTAGGACCACGCCAGGCACTCCGTACTCCTCGATGGTTTTCTGGTCAAGTTTTTTCATTTCAGCAGCAGTTATAACCCGCAAGTTTTCACGCCTCCCTCTCTTACAGCTACCGCAAAAGCCAGAGACCTGCCCCGGTCATGGGATATGCTCAGCAACATCCTGATGATTCCTTTTTCAGCCGCCAGGACGGCAGTGGCGCCATGTAGCAGTACAAGAGGACCATTTTCGTCCTTCCGGCTGATCTCGATATCAGTCCAATGCGATCCGGTAAGACCGGTGCCCATAGCTTTCAGCACTGCCTCCTTTGCAGCAAAACGCGCCGCGTAGCAGGCAAAGCGGTCACGCCTGGAATCACAAAAACTTCGTTCGGAAGCTGTAAATACTCTTTTCAAAAAACGGTCACCACTACGCTGTACCGCTTTTTCTATCCTTTCGATCTCAATTATAACCGTACCTATACCGGCTATTCCAATAATCGTCAAATCACCTTCATTGTTCCCAAGCAAGTTCTACACTCCTATAAGCTGTTTTATTTTAGTCATTAAAAAGAAAAAACTCCCAGGGGGGAAACTAACAGCGTTTTTGCAATAAGTTTTTAACATCTATACCCGGCAGCCTTCATAATAAGCTATTCCACCATTACACGCAAGCATTCCTGAAGAATAGTGAATCTAGTTCACTATTTATTTTTAAGTGATCTTAGGTTAAAAACCTAAAATCTTTCGAAGTTTTTTTGCCTGCGCCCGGCTTACCGGTACTTCGCTTCCTTCCTTATCTTCAACGATAAGGTTATAGGTCCCGTTGAAAAAGGGTACGATTTCTTTCACTTTATGCAGATTCACTAAATAACAGCGATGGGTTCGAAAAAAAATTTGCTGGTTAAGTCTGGCTTCCAGCTCCTTTAATGTAAAACGGGTAAAAAGCTTATCATTGTCAGTTTTGATGTAAACGTAATCATGTTCAGTAAAAGCATAGAATATATCTGATTCAGTTACTAGAACAATCTTACCCTGTTTCCCCGCTGGAATGCGGTCTATTTTAATATAGTTTGAGCTCTTTTGCTGCGCTGGTTTCGGCATATTCTTTCTGACAGGCCTACCCGGGGAATCAGTCGTTGCTGCCAATTCAGCCAGAATAGCCGCGTTTTGCACTAATTTGGTCACCTTGTTTATCGCCCTTTTTAAGCGCGCCGGGTCCACTGGCTTTAACAAGTAGTCTACAGCGTTTACTTCAAAAGCAGAAAACGCATATTCCTCACAAGTGGTGACAACTATTATATGAGGTTGTATTTGCAGGTCCTGGAGATTTTTTATCAGTTCCATGCCACTAATCCCTGGTTTGGCCAGGTCAAGAAAAAGAACCTGGTATTTTAGCGCCTTAATTAACTCTAAAGCCTCATGGGCATTAGTTGCTTCACCGATGACTTCAATATTGCTGGAATTGCTCAGAGCTAACCGTAACTCCTGCCTGGCAGGATAATCGTCGTCGACAATCAGCGCCTTGAGCTTCACCGGTGAGACCCCCCTTCTCAATAAACACAAATGCCCTGTTTGTCTTAATCGTTAATAATTTGAGTCCAAAAGGCTCACTTAAACAGTTTTTGCAAACGTTAGCTAACCTTGCTAAGATATTTATATTTTATCTCTTTAATATGCTTACTTTTCTAAACATTATATGTATTCCACGCTATACTCCTATTTCCTTTTCATAAGTAAAAATAATCCCTCATAAGTGGGATTATTTATGAATACGTTTAATTCTAGTCTTTAATCTGCAATCAAGGTTCCACTTAAGTTAATATTGTCGATTAATTGGAAATTTAAAAGCAACAATATCATAAAGTAGTAAAACATCTTATTTACTTTAATTCAACTAATATTGCTCATCAAACTCTTTAGCATAAAGGTATAAACGATTTACACTGCCGCGCGGCGTAAAGCTATCACTTCGTTTAAAATTCTGTGTGCCAGGTCTAGTTTATCCATTTTAGGTAAGGAGATTACCCTGCCGTCAGGGAAAACCAGCTTAGCAATATTAGTATCTGTACTGAACCCCGCCCCGGGCAAAGTGACATCATTGGCCACTAATAATTCCAAGTTTTTTGCTGCTACCTTTTGGTGAGCATTTTTCTCTAAATCCTCAGTTTCGGCCGCAAAGCCGACCAGCAATTGATGTTTCTTGATTCTGCCAAGTTCCGCCAGAATATCAGGGTTTTTTTCCAATTCAATGGTTAAGGTTTCTTCATGCTTTTTTATTTTTTGTGTTGCAGCTATCTTAGGACGATAGTCAGCAACAGCGGCACACATTACAACAACATCAACTGATGAAAATCTTTCCATAACGGCAATATGCATTTCCGCTGCTGTTTGCACCGGAACCACTTCGACACCGGCAGGAGGTTTCAGTACTACCGGACCGCTTACAAGGATGACTCGGGCTCCGCGTCTGGCTGCGGCCTCTGCTAAAGCAAAGCCCATTTTACCTGAGCTCTTATTAGTTAGGTATCGAACCGGATCAACTGGTTCTACCGTGGGCCCAGCGGTAACCATTACTGATAGTCCTTTAAAATCACCCTCGTTGGCCAGGATAGAATTAATTCTATCTATAATTAGCTCCAGATCGGCTAACCTGCCGCGGCCTTCGGCGCCACAAGCCAGCCGGCCTACGCTGGGCTCAACAAAGTGATAGCCCAGGTCGCGTAAACTGGCTAAATTACGCTGTACTATCCGGTTATTGTACATATTTACGTTCATGGCCGGACAGATAATTACCGGGCAACCTGCTGCCATCACTACAGTGGAAATTAAATCATCAGCAATACCACAGGCGATCTTACCAATAATATTTGCTGTAGCCGGAGCCAAGATCACCAAATCAGACGATGCTGCTAGATCTATGTGTTGAACTGTACCGCCTGCCGGCCGCTCAAATAAGTCTGTGTACACCCGGTGCCCGGAGAGAGTCTGGAAGGTGAGTGGTGTGACGAATTCTTGGGCAGACTTGGTCATCATCACCCGTATGGAGGCGCCAGCGGCAGCAAGGTAGCTTACCAACTGGGCTACCTTATAAACAGCGATTCCACCAGTTACACCGATAGTGATATTTTTTCCAGACAGCATATCCATCCTCCCTGACTACTTGATGCTTGAACTAGCCCTCTTCCACTTGACTTTGTTTTGTGCTATTTCTTGTAAAGCAATGGTTACCGGCTTATTAAAAGCGTCTTTGGACTCAGCGCTTCCTCTCTCGGTGAGTACCCTGGCCCGTTTTGCCGCCACTACCACCAGAGTATACCGGCTGTCTACCTTTTCAATAAGCTCATCGAGAGTTGTTTGGTTCATAACTTCTCCTCACTTAACACTACTGTGCAAATTGTTCAAAAAAAGTTTTGAAGTGCCTTGGGCGTGACTTTTCAGCAGTTATTACTGCCTGGACCTTGTCCACTGCCCGCTCAATATAATCATTAATTACCACATAATCGTAACGGGTGGCTAGCTTCAACTCATCGATCGTACAGCTTAAGCGCCTCTGGATTTCCTCCAGAGAATCAGTACCCCTCGCGATCAAGCGTGATTCCAGTTCAAACTTAGTTGGGGGTGCAATGAAAATGAGCACTGCTTCTGGTAATTTTTCTTTTACCTGAAGAGCACCTTGTATATCTATTTCGAGTATAACATCGCTTCCCTTGTCAAGTGTTTCCAGTACAAATTGCCGTGATGTCCCGTAATAATTTCCATAAACCTTCGCCCATTCAAGAAACTGATCTTCCTGGATCATTTTCTCAAAATCCTGTTTTTTTAAAAAATAATAGTGTTCTCCTTCTATTTCACCATTTCTTGGAAACCTTGTTGTTGTTGAAACAGACAACCGTAAAGCAGGATTTTCCTGCTGTAGAGCTCTACAAATAGTACCTTTTCCAGTTCCTGAAGGTCCTGAAATAACAAATAACACGCCTTTTTGCGACTCGGCTGACTGGCTCATTTTAATCGGACACATCCTCAGCCTGAGGCGGGGTTTCTTTGGACACCAAACGATGGGCTACAGTTTCCGGTTGTACGGCTGAAAGAATCACGTGGTCACTATCAGCGATAATAACTGCCCTAGTACGGCGACCGTAAGTCGCGTCTATTAACATACCCCGGTCTCGCGCTTCGGTAATAATTCTTTTTATCGGGGCTGATTCAGGACTGACAATAGAGATAATCCGGTTTGCTGATACAATGTTGCCGAAACCGATATTAATTAACTTGATCTCCATACTACTTCCCCCTTATATTGTCTTCCGCGGGAACACCTTATGCCGGTCTGTCTATTCTATATTCTGAACCTGCTCTCTCAATTTTTCCAGCTCACTTTTCACTTCTACGGACAGTCGGCTGATTTCCAAATCATTCGCTTTTGATGCAATTGTATTAATTTCCCTGTTCATTTCTTGAATTAAAAAATCCAATTTTCGCCCAACAGCCTGACCGGTACCAAAGCAAGCATAAGCCTGACTCAAGTGGCTGTCTAAACGTACAGTTTCCTCGGTAATGTTAGATCGTTCAGCGAATAAGGCTACCTCTGCGGCTAAATGGTTAGCGTCCATGCTGCTATCCTGGATAAAATCATTCAGACGCGCTTCAAGTCTGGCCTTATATTCCTCAATTACTACAGGTGCTCTCTCCCGGATTTTTAGATTAAGTTTTGTGATCAGTCCTACTCTTTGCCAGAGGTCACTAGCCAGACGTTCTCCCTCGGCAATCCGCATCTGGACTAAATTCTCCAGGGCCATTTCTATCGATTCCTGCAAGGATGGCCACCATTCATCCAAGTTACCAGCAGTTTCTTCCAATGATAGCACACCCGGCATGGCAACCAGATGTTTTAGTTTTATTTTACCTTCAACACCAAGGTCTTCCTGGAGGTCTTTCATTGCCTTATAATACGACGCTGCTAATGCTTTGTCAACTTTTACAGCGGTAGTTTTATCACCACAATCTTCCACTACAAAAAAACCGTCAACCCGCCCACGAGTGACCCATAATTGAATCAAGCGTTTGATCCGGTCCTCTATTGGCATTAATGAACGTGGCAGCCGTAATACTATTTCGCTAAAGCGGTGGTTTAATGCCTTGAGCTCCACAGTGAATTTTTTGCCATGTGCAACGGATTCTCCCCTGCCATAACCGGTCATACTTTTTAACAATTCTCCACCACCCGGTACTATAACGATTTTGTTTCTTCCCAATATTATTGTCTATTGCAATTGAATTAATTTAGCCAAATGGAAATCTGAATAACATTCGCTTTTAACCGGAAGAAATCCTTCACTATAAAAAAGAAAACAGGCTGACAAATAATTCACTTAACCATTCCAAAACGTTTAATAAATTCTTTCCATTAGAGTTGTTATCCTGTCCATGCCTTCTCTGATATTGTCCATAGAAACAGCATAAGATAGGCGAAGACAGCTATCATTTCCAAAAGCAACACCAGGTACTACTGCTACTTGTGTTTCTTCCAAAAGGACTGTAGCCAGGTCAGTGGCGCAGTTAATAACTGATCCTTTAAACGTTTTTTTGAAATATGACTTTACATTGGGGAATAAGTAAAAGGCGCCGCCCGGTCGGTTACAGGTGATTCCTGGAATAGACAGTAATCGTTCCAGCATGTAGTTTCTCCGCTGGGTATACTCCTCAACCATTCTATTAATAGGTTCTTGATCCCCACATAGTGCTGCCACACTGGCCGCCTGAGCAATAGATGTTGGGTTTGAGGTAGAATGGCTTTGCAAACTGGCCATAGCACTTGCCACGGATGATGGAGCGGCAGCGTAACCAATCCGCCACCCGGTCATAGCGTAAGCTTTGGAAACAGCGTTAATAACTACCGTACGCTCTTTCAAGTCAGGCGAAATTGATGCAATACTAACGTGGCGGAGTCCGTCATAGAGTATTTTCTCATATACTTCGTCGGAAATAATTGTAATGTCATGCCTGACAATAACCTCTCCCAGTGCCCTTAGCTCTGCTTCAGAATACACCGCACCAGTTGGATTACCCGGGGTGTTTAAAATTAACAGACGAGTGCGCTGGTTAATAACAGACTCCAGCTCTGCCGGTGTTATCTTAAAACCGTTAATCTCCTGTGTTTCCACTATTTTTGCTTCGGCGCCGGCCAGCTTTATTTGTTCTAAATAACTTACCCAGTACGGAGCGGGCAATATAACCTCATCACCTGCATGAACAAGGACCTGAATGGCGTTGAAAAGAGAATGCTTGGCGCCGGCAGAAGCAACGATTTGGGATGGTTGATATTCCAGACCCTGATCAACTTTAAATTTGCTACATATTGCCTCTTTTAATTCATTAGTACCCGCAACTGGCGTATATTTGGTCATACCGCTCCAAATAGCAGCTACAGCAGCATGTTTAATATGATCAGGGGTGTCAAAATCCGGTTCTCCTGCCCCAAAGCCCACTACACTTATACCACTTGCTTTCATGGCTTTAGCCTTTGCATCTATTGACATGGTCGGGGACGGGTTGAGCATAAGCGCTCTATCGGATAATCTCATCCTAATACTCCTCCTTAGTAAATAACCCACAAAAATATATTCTTATGCTAAATCTAAATATATATGACATTTTATCTATTGCTGGCCAAAATATCTACTAATACATTTTACCATCATGCATGAAAGTTGCAACAATATCATAATGTATTACATAAATATTCACAGTTTCAGTATATGACTATTGCAATAATGGCCAATATTAACATCAAATGTAAATCGTACTAAAGAATAAATATAAATTGGGAGCTTATTACATTAGCCTGACAGATACGTACAAAAAAGCGGGCAGGTTACCATTATGTACACCGCTCGCTTTTAGCGATTAAATATACTATATATTTACAGCACCTGGTACTCTCCGGTAAAAACTTCTTCAGCAGGGCCAGTCATATAGACATGATTATCCGCACCCCACTCAATTAGTAACTCTCCGGTCTTTAAATGTACCGTCACCCGTCTGCTGGTAAAACCATTCAGCGCACAGGCGACTACCGCAGCGCAGGCCCCAGTCCCGCATGCCATAGTCTCCCCGGCGCCTCTTTCCCAGACTCTCATTTTAATTTCTTTAAGATTTACCAATTGAATAAACTCAACGTTTGTCCTGTTGGGAAACGCACTGTGTCTCTCCAGGACAGGACCGACCACAGACAGGGGGATACGTTCCACATCTGGAACTACAACAATGCAGTGAGGGTTACCCATCGATACCGCAGTAACCTGATAGGTGATCCCACCGGCCTCCAGCGGTTCACTGATAACCCGGCCAGAAGGTCCAGTCATTGGTATTTCCAGGCGGTCCAGATGTGGTTCCCCCATGTCAACCCGGACCAGTTTTACCTGATCATTGGCGGTGATCAATTCGGTATGCAGGATACCGGCAAGGGTATCCACCTTGATCTGATTTTTATTGACAAGGCCGTGTTCAAAAAGGTACTTGGCCGCACATCGGATCGCATTTCCGCACATTTCTGCCTCACTACCGTCCGGGTTAAAAATGCGCATTTTAACATCGGCGGTTTCCGATGGGAGAAGCACTACCAGGCCATCAGCACCAATGCCATAGTGCCGGTCACACAAACGTAAGGCAAGTTTTGACAAATCTCTTGTTTCTATATTTTCCTCGAAACAGTCTACCAAAATAAAATCGTTACCCAGACCATGTACCTTAGTAAATCGCAAGTTAATGCCTCCCTACCAATATAACAAATTTTATTATATTTTATCTCAATTAAACTTTTAAGAACATTACTTTTTTCCCGGCTCTGCTCGTCAGATGGCGATGCAGGGCAACCAGGACAGCAGGCGCCGCTGCTATCACTAAAATACAAGCCCAGTGCAACCTGCTCATGTGTACAGTGTCAAAGCTCAACTGCATTAATGGCACGTAGTTTAATAACAGTTGGAGGAAAGCTGAAATCAACACTGCCCCAGCAAGTGATAAACTCGATAATAATCTCTTTTCAAAAACAGCTTGTTCCACTGACTGGCAATTGAAAATAAAGTTTAACTGGCAAAAGACAAGCGTATTAAAAACCATAGTGCTGACTAGCGCTTCACCCCCCAGGGACAGGCCGATCCAGAAGACTATCAGGGAGCATAAACTGATTATTAGCCCCCTGGTGACAATGTGACTGGTCAGGCCATGAGCAATAATACTTATAGCACTGTAATCTGGATGGCGGGGAGTGCGCTTCATAACATTATGTTTACTGTAACCCATTCCCATCACTATTGCCGGGAGAGTGCCGGCAATCAAACCAAACCAAAGGATCTGTACCGGTGTTAATAACCCAGGTTGCCCCGCTAGAGCAGCAGCAAGCACAGTTAAGACCAAACCAGCGCTGCCGGAAAGCAAATACCGAATTGCTTTCCGGACGTTGGCATAGTAAGCCTTTCCTTCCTTGATTGCTGTGACAACATCACTAAATCGTTCATTGGCCAGAATTATATCCGCGACCTCTTTGGTTACATCAGCGCTGGTAATACCCATTGCGATCCCAATGTTGGCTGCTTTGATCGCTGGTGCGTCATCTATTCCACTGCCGACTGTAGCTACCACCTGCCCTGTTTTTTTCAAGGCCTGGATCACCCGCAGCCTTTGTTCTGGTGAAACCCTGGCATATACTGAAACCTGGCTTACCAGTTCAAGCAGCTGTCCCTCAGTCATATGATCCAGGTCAGTTCCGGTTAGCACTTTTTCATTAATAATTCCCAGCTTGTCTGCTAATGACTGCGCTGTTGACTGGTGATCACCGGTCAGAAGTACCGCCCTTATTCCCGCCCGGCGAATGCTTTGCATAGCTTTGCCCGTGTCCGGCCTGAGTACATCGGTAATTCCGGCCAGGCCCAGAAAGACCAACTCCTGTTCTAAATACTTATCAGAATAATCCACAATACCAGTAGGTAACGCACGCCAGGCAAGGGCCAGTACCTGCTGGGAATCCGCCGCCATTAAATCAATTTGCTGAAGCAGTACCTCCCGCTCCCGGATGGATAGAGGCGAAGCCTTGCCATTCTTGTAGGTATGAGTACATAAACTCAAAACTATTTCAGGTGCGCCCTTGACGTAGACATCCATTTCTCCTGCGGGCCGTCGGTATACCACCGTCATTCGCTTGCGTTCTGAACTAAAGGGTAGTTCGGCTAACCGTTGCTCTTTTAGTTCTATTTTTTCGCGCCAAAAACCTGCCTTGGCGGCCATTACCAGAAGAGCCCCTTCCGTGGATTCTCCCTTTATAGACCACCCTCTGAACGGACGATTATCTGCTATCCCCCTAAAAATCCCGGTGACATCGATATCCCCCCGTTTCAAAAGGGCATTATTACATAGCGCTGCTGCTTTCATAAATAAGTGAAAATGTGAGCTACGCCTGTCTAATGAACGGCTAAAGGTACCCTTGGGATCATAACCCTCTCCGCTGACCTGAAGTATATGTCCACCTAAATAAACCTGACGTACGGTCATTTCATTTTTAGTGAGCGTTCCGGTTTTACCCGTACAAAGCACTGTAGTGCTACCGAGGCTTTCTATTGACGATAATTTGCGTATAAAAATTTTACAGTTGATCAGGCGCTTTACCCCACCAACCTGAGCCAGGTTCGGTAACGCCGGCAAATCCCAGGGACCGGCTGTTACTGCTAAACAGATCCCCAGCAGGAGCATTTGGCTAGTCTCCCCGCTGCTGCTTGTTCCCAGTGCAACTATAATCAAGCAGGCAAGAAGGAAAGGAACCGACAATGTCCTGTTCATTTGCGCCAGTTGGCTCTGGAGCGGTGTTCCCTCTTTACAGTTGGCCTTGTGTACGGCTTTATTAAATATGCCGGTCTGATGGATTACTATACCACGGCCGCTTCCCGCGGTGACCGCTGTTCCTTGATAAGCCATGTTGACAGTATCTTCAAGGGGCAGTTCAAAATCTGATAGTGGCCCGGCTGCTTTACCAACCGGACAGGACTTGCCAGTCAGCGTCAATTCATCAATTATTAGCCGGTCTGCCTCTAGCAAGCGTATGTCAGCCGGAACCAGGGCACCCTTTTCAAGCAAAACAAGATCACCCGGAACAAGCTCAGACGCAGGTATCTTACGTTCCCGGCCATTCCTGATCACCTTGGCGTTAGCCGCAGTAAATTGTCTAAAAACTGTTTTTAAGCGTTCAGAGAGGCATTCCACAATAAAACCCAAAACTGCCCTGGCTGTTATAATAATTATAATCATAACCGCCTGAGGATAGGCGCCGGACAGTCCTAAATAAGCGCTTATAACCAGTAAGATTACGATTAGATAACTATTAAACTGATTGATAAGGAGGTTCCAAAGCGGCATCCCGATTGCCCTGAATATTTTGTCTGAACTAAATCTAGCTCTTCTTGCCTTGGCATCGCGCTCAGACAGCCCAATCATTACGTCAGTTTGCAATTGTTCTGCAATCTCTTGCTGGGTTAAGGAGTGCCAATGCCTGGACATAGTAGGCTCACCTCTCATCCAAAAATTACCTATATATCATGTTTATTCCTTTAAGATAAGAATAATGCTTTAAATATGTAAGCAATTTTTTACCCGGGCAGAATTAATTATCTATTTTTCTTTAATTTCAAGTAGAGGATATTGTAAAATAGATTATGTGCGACTGATACATTATGCATCTAAAAGTGGAGGATAGTAACATGCCTTATGATGGCCTGGTCCTGGCGGCAATAACTAGAGAGCTGCAGGAAAAACTGACCGGCGGGCGGATTGACCGCATACACCAGCCCACCAAAGATGAAGTCATTCTGGTAGTGCGCCGGCCAGGGTTCCGGGGCCGCCTGCTTCTGTCAGCCAATGCCCGGAGCGCACGGGTCCACCTGACCAGGACCACTCGAGAAAACCCTGCCGCTGCCCCTGTTTTCTGTATGGTTTTGCGCAAGCACCTGGAGGGCGGTCGGATTATTAGTATGCGGCAGCCCGGGCTGGAAAGGGTACTGGTCATTCGGGTCGAATCGCGAGATGAGCTGGGACGCCAGTCATATAAACAGCTCATTTGTGAAATCATGGGCAAGCACAGCAATATCCTCCTGGTTGAACCTGTTACAAATGTCATTATAGATGGCATTAAACGTTATACGCACGCTGTCAGCAGGCACCGGGAAGTTTTACCCGGGCAGCCCTACCTGCCCCCGCCCTTCCAGAATAAACTAAACCCGCTGCTCCTTAATGAAGAAGAGTTCCGCCAGCACTGCCTTGATGTGCCTCTGGAAACCACTCTCCTGGAACTGCTGCAGGGCGGATTTGAGGGGCTGAGCAAAGTCACCTGCCGGGAAATTATTGATCGAGCCAACCTGACGCCGGACGTTCTGCTAGATCACTGTGGCGAATACGAACTCCGCTCCCTGTGGGAACCCTTTCATCAAATTATGGCCCTGACCCGTAATGGCCGCTTCGTGCCCTGCCTAACCTGCGGTAAAAAGAGCAAGGCCATGGATTTTGCCGCCCTCGAACTTACACACACAGGGCTAGCCATAAAGCACGGAGAAATGAACGATCTGGTGGATCAGTTCTTCTATGAGCGGGAGCAGGCTGAAGTAATCAATAAGGAGCGAAACCATGTTATAGCAGTTTTAAAAAAAGAAATGTCACGGTTGGAAAAAAAGCTGGACTTGTATCGGGCAAGCCTGAAAGCTACTGCTGAGGCCAATAAATTTAAGCTGTACGGGGAATTACTTACCGCTAATCTCTACCGGCTGAAGCAGGGGCAACCGGAGGCCTGCCTGGAAAACTATTATGAATCAAGAGAACAGATCGTGACCATCCCCCTGGAACGCCACCGCTCACCATCGGAAAACGCCCAGCGTTATTTTAAAAAATACATCAAAGCCAGAAACACGCGCACCGCCCTAGAACCAAGGATTGCCGACGCCCGTGAAGAAATGCTCTATCTGGAAGGGGTTAAAACCGATCTCGAGCAGGCGGGCAGTTTGCCGGAACTGGCAGAAATAAAGCAGGAGTTAGCCGAGCAGGGCTATCTTAAAAGTCCCCCTCCCTCACCGGGGGGTAAAAAAAAGAAAAAAGAGCGGCTGTTGCCAAAACCCCTTTCTTTTGTCTCCTCCGACGGCATGCAAATACTGGTCGGGAAAAACAACAAACAAAATGACTATCTGACCTTAAAGTTAGCCCGGGAGAATGATCTTTGGCTACACACCAAGGACATTCATGGTTCTCATGTGATCATCAGAACCGAAGGCAAAGAAATATCCGCCTCTACCCTGACCGAGGCGGCCGCGCTGGCAGCGTTTTTCAGTAAAGGGCGCAGCTCAACAAATGTTCCGGTGGATTACACGCTCAAAAAGCATGTCAGTAAGCCCAAAGGCGCGCGGCCGGGTATGGTCATTTACCGGCAGCAAAGAACGATTATAGCAATGCCTGATGAAAAATTGGTGGAAGAGCTTGGCGACCGCTCCAGAGAAGAAGGCAAAATTAAGGGTTAAAATTGTATTCAACTGAAACAGATTGTGTGGCAGCCCTACTACTTAAATTAGTCCCTGACAGTCCCGCTCATATGTTATTATGGATTTGCCAAAAGCTTCTGTTATCTTAATCTGGCTTTTCTATAAATCCAGCCTAAGGGTGATTTTTGCTTAAATATTTCTACTACCAGGCTTTACCACCGCCAGACCCTGCCGGCACAGAGGACATTCATCAGGAGAATAGGAGAGTACTTCAGTGGTCAGGAGTGCCTCAGTGCGGACACCAAGTTCTATTTTGCCGTTGCTGCGGTCTACGAGCACACCGGCGCCAACTACCTCTCCACCAAGCATCCGGATCAGATCGATTACCTCAAGCACCGAGCCGCCGGTGGTGATCACATCCTCAACCACCAACACTTTTTCCCCGGGGGTAATGAAAAAGCCCCTTCTTAGCTTCATGACCCCTTCTTCCCGTTCGGTAAAAATACTCCGCACGCCAAGCGCATGCGCTACCTCGTAGGACACGATAATGCCGCCCATAGCCGGGCCAACTACCACAGAAATATTTTCACCGGCAAACCGCCGGGCCAATTCCCCGCAAAGAACCCCTGTATGGTCAGGATGCTGCAAAATCATCGCGCACTGAAAATAGCGGTCACTATGAAGGCCTGAGGTTAGCTTGAAATGACCAGTGAGCATGGCCTCGGTTTTTTGAAAAATGGTAATAATCTCATCCTTAGTAAGCAATTATGTACCTCCCTAAAAAAGTTTCTTAAATACCTAGAGCCTCATTAAGCTCCTATTTCCTGGAGAATCGCCTTGGCGGCCGCGACCGGGTCTGGGGCGGCAGTGACCGGCCGGCCGACTACCAGGTAGCTTGCTCCCAACCTGATCGCCTCGCCGGGGGTCATCGTCCGCTTCTGGTCGTTTGCCGCTGCTCCCAACGGTCGCACCCCCGGAGTGATGATTAAAAAATCTTTCCCACAGGCTTCCCTAATTGCAGTTATTTCCTTTGGTGACGCTACTACACCATCCATACCGGCCTCCTTGGCCAGCCTGGCCCAAGCCACGACCCGTTCTTCAATGGTGCCGGGAATACCCAGTTTCTGATTGAACATATCCTCGTCAATACTTGTCAAAACAGTAACCGCTATCACCAGAGGGGGCTTGACCCCGGCCTTACCGGCCTCATCCCGTGCAGCATTGGCCGCTTCCTGCATCATTACCGGGCCTCCGGCTGCGTGCACATTAAATATTGCCGCCCCGTGTCTGGTGAGCGCCCGTGCTGCGCCAGCTACCGTATTCGGGATGTCATGCAACTTTAGGTCGACGAAAACAGATGCTTTTCTTTCGATCAGGCGGTGCACAGCCTCAGGCCCGGCGCTATTAAAAAGCTGCATGCCCACCTTGAACGCCCCGGTGTAAGGCGCCAGGGCACTGGCCAGGGCTACCGCTTCATCAACAGTGTTTACATCGAGGGCGACAATTAAAGGATTTTTAATTAAGGGCACTTGTCCACCTCCCATTACAGTAATACGGTTTATTATTTTGGATAATATTATATATAAGTTTTAGTTTTGTTTCAAAGTTTATCCTATAAAAGATAGTTTTAAAAAAAGTCGTAATGTATTGACACCTTCTTTTTTTTTCTATAGACTATAAAAGATTAAATGACCTTAAATCGGTCCAGAGAGGCCGGTAAGGGATCATAGCTGATGTGTTTTTCTTTTGCCAACTATGCCTGCTTACCGGTGGTGAGCAGGCTTTTTATTGCGACATTTAAGGTAAAGTCCAGTTACGGCCAGGTGGAGGTTTTTAATGATTAAGGAAAAAGCACAAATTTTGGATCAAGAAGGAATACGGCGCTCATTGACCCGGATTGCCCATGAGATCATTGAACGCAACAAAGGCACCGGCAACTTGGCCTTAATCGGTATTCGGCGCCGGGGGGTGCCCCTGGCTGAGCGCCTGGCTGCTAAGATTAAGGAGATAGAAGGGCGGTCGGTGCCGGTAGGTATCCTGGATATTACACTTTACCGGGATGACCTGACTACCCTGGCCCACCAGCCTTTGGTTCGGTCTACAGAGATCTCTTTTCCGGTATCCGGTAAAAAAATAGTACTGGTAGATGACGTAATCTATACCGGTCGCACAATCAGAGCCGCTCTGGACGCGATCATTGACCTGGGCCGCCCCAAAGTAATCCAGTTAGCAACACTGATTGACCGGGGGCACCGGGAGTTGCCAATCAGGGCAGACTACATTGGCAAGAATGTGCCTACTTCCCGCAAGGAATCAATTCTGGTGCTTTTACAGGAAATTGATCAAAAAGACAGTGTATTAATATACGAGCCGGCAGGCAAAACAGATAAGCCTACTGGCGATGCGATACTAGGCCAGCTTATAAAATGAAAATATCCGGTTCCATCCTTTAGTAATACGGTCTTTATGAGACCGGAAAGGGAAGGACCCAGAAAAACCCTTTCAGGCCTCTGCCGGAATAATAAAAACCAGGCGGGGCTTATTTTTAAATTTGGAGGGAAACAAATGGGCCTTAGTGGCAAAGACCTGGTTGGACTGCAACACCTGGCGGCTAAAGAAATAAAGTTAATCTTGGACAATGCTATTCCGATGAAGGGGATCATCCAAAGGCAGATCAAGAAGGTGCCTACCCTGCGCGGACGCGCCATGGTCACAGTTTTTTACGAGGCCAGTACCCGGACCCGGGCTTCCTTCGACCTGGCAGCCAAATACTTGAGCGCCGATACTATTGGCATCACTGCGGCAACAAGCAGTGTCAGCAAGGGTGAAAGCCTGAGGGACACCGCCCGCACCATTGCCGCTATGGGGGCTGATGTAGTAGTGCTGCGCCACCCAATGGCAGGCGCAGCAGAACTTTTGGCACGTACTGTGGGAGCTTCCGTGATAAACGCCGGGGACGGCGCTCACGAGCACCCGACCCAGGCCTTACTGGACCTCTTTACAGTGAATGAAAAGAAAGGACGCATTAATGGTCTGAAAGTAGCCATCATTGGAGACATATTACATAGTAGGGTCGCCCGTTCTGACATCTGGGGCTTTTCCCGGATGGGTGCGGAAGTGCGACTGGCCGGGCCGGCCACCTTAATGCCTCCGGGGGTGGAGCAAATGGGCGCACGGGTGTACGAAAAGATCGAAGACGCACTAGATGGTGCCGATGTGGTTTACATCCTCAGAATACAGCGGGAAAGGCAGCAGCAGGGTCTGTTCCCAGGACTGCGTGAGTACAGTCAGTTGTTCGGCATTAATGCAGAAAGGCTAAGGCTGGCTGCGCCGGATGTGTTGGTAATGCACCCGGGCCCGATTAACCGGGGCGTGGAAATTGCTCCGGAGGTTGCAGATAGTCTTCAGGCAGTGATTACTGAGCAGGTAACAAACGGGGTGGCGGTACGAATGGCCATTTTGTACCTGCTAGTCGGAGGAGGTAGCCAGCATGAAATTACTTATTAAGGGTGGGACCTTGATGGATCCGGCCACCGGTAGGGTAAACGAGGAGGATTTGCTTATTAACGACGGCAAAATCACCAAAACAGGCGTAAACTTAAGCGATGACAGCGCTGAAGTGCTTGACGCTGCCGGCAAGCTGGTTACCCCTGGTCTGATTGATATGCACGTACATTTGCGTGAGCCCGGCTTTGAGGCTAAAGAGACCATTTTAAGCGGCGCCTTAGCCGCCGCGCGGGGTGGTTTTACCTCAGTCGCCTGCATGCCTAACACCAATCCGGTGGCCGATTGCGGGGCTATCATCTCCTATATACGGGGTAAGGCGCGGGAAGCGGGAAAAGTTAACATTTACCCCATTGGGGCTATTACCAGCGGCAGCAAGGGGGTTGAGCTGGCTGAAATGGGAGATATGCAGAAGGCGGGTGCAGCAGGTTTCTCCGATGATGGCCAGCCAGTAATGAGCGCCGGGCTAATGCGTCGAGCCATGCAGTATGCTGACATGCTTAACATGACCATTATCTCTCACTGTGAAGATAAGAGCCTTGCCGGTGGAGGAGCTATGCACGAAGGTTATATGTCTACCGTACTGGGCTTACCGGGGATACCAGCATCTGCGGAAGAAGTTGTGGTGGCCCGGGACATTCTGCTGGCTGAAGAAACCGGCTGCCGGGTGCATATCGCCCACGTCAGCACCGCCGGCTCCGTCCGGCTGGTTCGGGAGGCTAGGGCCAGAGGAGTCCAGGTGACCGCTGAGGCCACCCCGCACCACTTCAGCCTGACAGATGAAGCGGTGACCGGCTACAACACGAACACCAAGGTTAACCCACCCCTGCGCACTGACATCGATGTAGCCGCAGTGAGGCAGGGGCTGGCCGACGGAACAATCAGCGTAATCGCCACCGACCACGCCCCGCACACTATTGAAGAGAAGGACGTGGAATATGGTTTGGCCCCTTTCGGTATAGTCGGGCTGGAAACTGCGGTTGGCTTAGTCTGGACCGAGTTGGTGGCCACCGGTATCCTAACACCGCTAGAGGCGGTGGCCAAGCTGACTTCAAACCCGGCCTCCATCCTGGGCATTGCCAAGGGAACGCTAGAGATTGGGGCGGATGCGGATATCACCATCATTGACCCGATGGCTACTTGGACAGTAGACCCGGAGCAGTTTGCAAGCAAGGGACGCAACACCCCCTTTGCCGGACGCGTTCTACAAGGACTGCCCTATGCAACCATATTAAGCGGCCGGATCGTAATGCGGGAAGGTGCTTTATTATGAACAAGATCAGACTGTTTTTTACAGCGGTCTTATTATACGTTCTAATTGTTTTTATAGTTCCCGTCTGTACCGGTCAGTCAAATAAAGATGCGGTTAATGTCAATGAGCTGACCCCGGAGCAATTGGTGATATACTATTACAGTAGTTTAAGCACGGGAGATCTAGACTAGTCTTGGAGTAAATGTTCGCGCGTTAGATAAACGCTTAAATGGGGGAAATAAATTGTCGTTCTTACTTGACGCAGAAATAACTAAGCAAGAAAGAATTGTACCCGGCCATTTCCGGTTGAGCCTCTCATCGCCGGATATAGTTACCGCAGCCAGGCCCGGGCAGTTTTTGCAGGTACGGTGCGGCAGTACCCTGGACCCTTTTTTGCGCCGGCCGATCAGTATCCATGCTGTGGATCGGAAAAAAGGCGAGGTTGTCCTGTTTTACCGTGTGGCCGGCCGGGGCACGTCCTTACTTGCCGAAAAGCGCCAGGGCAATTCAGTGAGCTTGTTGGGGCCACTGGGCCGGGGATTTTCGCTACCGGAAGGCAAGGCCAGGGTAGCCGTGGTGTCCGGTGGCATCGGCATTGCCCCCATCTATTTTCTACTGGTGGAGTTGGCCATGTACGGGGTGAGCGCTGACGTTTTTCTGGGGGCAGCGACGGCTGAGCAATTGTTCTTTTTTAAGGAGATCAAAGGATTTGGATACCGAGTTGAGATTGCTACCGATGACGGCTCGGCCGGCTATCATGGTTTGGTGACCGACTTGTTTGCAGAAAGTATACCTCTAAGCAATGAATATGCCATGATTTATGGTTGCGGCCCGGGCGGTATGCTGCGACGTCTGGCTGAAATTATCAGATCAGCTGGCGCCCCCGGCGAGTTATCCCTGGAAGAGCGGATGGGCTGTGGTGTGGGCGCCTGCCTTTCGTGTGTTTGTAAAACCAGTGGTGAAGGTAAAGTGCAGTACCAGCGGGTCTGCACGGAGGGGCCGGTTTTCCCGGCTAATGAGGTGGTGTGGACATGAGTAGCGCATCTGTCCCCAAGAACGCAGGCAAGCCGAACCTGGCAGTTAACATCGGGGGCCTGTGGATGAAAAATCCAGTCACTGTCGGCTCCGGCACCTTTGGATTTGGGCCGGAGTACGCCCCCTACCTGGACTTAAATCGGCTGGGCGCCATCGTAGTCAAGGGGATCACCCTGCTGCCGCGCGCCGGTAACGCCACGCCCAGGCTCGTGGAAACCCCAGCAGGTGTCCTGAATTCCATTGGGCTGCAAAACCCCGGCGTGGACCGGTTTATCACTGAGGCGCTACCCTTCCTGGCGGACTTCGACCTGCCGGTGATTGTGAATATAGCCGGTGATACAGTGCAGGACTACACCCTCCTGGCAGAAAAGCTCAGTCGCACTGCCGGGGTGGCCGCCCTGGAGGTTAATATATCCTGCCCCAATGTGAAAAAGGGTGGGCTGCAGTTTGGCAGCGACCCGGCGTCAGCTGCGGAAGTTACCCGCTCAGTTAAAGAAAGCACACATCTACCAGTGATCGTCAAGCTTTCCCCCAACGTAACCAGCATCGTGGCTGTGGCTGAGAAAGTGGCTGAAGCCAACGCTGATGCCCTCTCCCTGATCAACACGCTGCTAGGAATGGCCATCAACATCAGGACCAGGCGCCCGGTTCTTGGTAATATCCTGGGCGGGCTTTCCGGCCCGGCCGTGAAGCCGGTGGCTCTCCGGGCAGTCTGGCAGGTGCGTAAGGCTGTAAATCTGCCGATTATCGGCATGGGCGGCATTATCTCCGCCGCGGATGCGATCGAGTTCTTCCTGGCCGGGGCCACGGCGGTAGCAATTGGATCAGCCAACTTTATCAACCCACTGACCACTATGGAGGTGTTGGAAGGAATCGAAAGATATCTGATGGATAATTCTTTTACTGACATCAGGGAAATCTCGGGCCTGGCCCATAATAACATTTAATGGATCCGTTGGCCCCAATTTATTATTTAAGGATAATGAAAAAAGACATTATGGAATTCACCTAATTTCCATTTGTTGCATAACTTATATTATACCCGCACCAAGTGCCGTGTACTCCGTTTTATGGCAAAAGCCCGGTCGATTTCTTTGACCGGGCCTTCGAATTATTTATTTTGTTTTTTTCCGGTATCGTATGCAATAATATATGAACCGAATACCAGCGAGCAAACACCTACTAATGTCCAAAAACCATTTTGATCTAAATGTGATTTAATACTTGATAATAATGAATCTTCCATAATTAAACTCCTTAAATATTACTTTTTATTTATTCTAAGGTTTTTTGCAATAAATATAGCAGGTTTATTTAAGAGATAACGTTAAAATTATGAACAAGCCCTAGTGCCAGTTACTCTATTTCCTGTTAATTCGTTTTATGCGTGCCATTTACAGCCATATGGGGAACGACTTGCTTTTGGCTTGATTTGACTTGGTATTAAAGATCAATAAATTGTTGAACTAATAAATGTAATTATTTGATATAATTAGACAATAGCGTTTTCATATAATAGTATAATTGGAAGGGTTGCCATATTTACCTGATTAGTCCCGCCATAGGTCTTTAGATGAGATGGTGTGTTAAAAACTAGCCTATACGAGGAGGTATGTGAAATGCAGGCTTTATATCAAGTTAATCGCTTTATAACCGTAGATACGCTTGGTGAAGAGGAATTGCTGGCAAAAAGCATTTTTTCAAGCACAGATGTTGAAGCTGTTGGTCAATTGATAGCAGATCAAAGCAGTTTAAAGATTAAAAAGGCGTGGTGGGATATTTATCGTTCACCGGATCATAGTTGGAACGGCGGCAAGGAACTTCCAGGCCTTGTCGGTGTCGAAGCATATTTAAATTCAGGCAAGGATCTAAAACGGGCGGTTAGTGAAGAGGCGGGCGGGCTACCCAGGGAATTGCTGTCTGAGTGTGTCAAAGGAATAATTCAGGCGGAGACATTTATTTTTGAAAAAAGAGGCTTTCCTTCTCCCAAGGCTTATGAAGAGCACTGGGACAAAATGTATTTGAACGTATGCCGGTATTACAGTCACCTGGGGCTCGGGCTGCGTGGTTGGTTTGAACATATTGGTTATAGTGAACGGGCACACAACCTTTATAACCGAAGTAAAAGCTGTACAGTCTGTCGTAAAGGCGATGGAAATTTAACGGCTTCTGGAAGCTTTATCGACTCCTTCCATGAGCTATTCGTGCAGATTAATATGGATGGCAAGGGCATTGCCGCTACCGCTTCAGGCAATTACCTGCGTGCTCCAGATCCGGTTTGCTATGATAGTAGAACCCATATAGATAAACTCATTGGTAAAAACATTTCACTTTTTAATAAGAAGGAAATAGGAGAATTAGCTGGTGGTTCGCAAGGTTGTGATCACCTGGTTGATATTGTTTATGACCTGAGTAGAGCAGTGGGGCATGTTTTGATGGGAAGTGAAATCTAGAACGTTTTATCTTAATCCTGCTATTGAATACCATTGATATACTATTTGAAACTAGAGGCCTCAGCAATATTATTGCTGAGGCCTTTTGTTAGCCTGGCATGTCTTACGAGAGACTTAGCTGGAAAAGCTTGGCGCCAATTTTGGAAACTGGTGTTTTTATTAAAACTTTAACCAAATTTCCCCTACAGCATAATATATTTTAAGACCGATGTGGTCATATAGATTATCGAAAGGAGAAATCATAATGGAATGGGAAGAAAATGTAAAGGAAATTGAAGTGGAATGTGGCTGCTCTATAAAAATTGAAGATAGCATTGTTGTGGTTATTTGCGCCGGTGAAATCGAAATAGAAAAGCTAAGACATTACCTCCGCTCAGCAGCAGAAGTTAAAAGTAATGCAAGAATGGGTAGTTAGGATTTAGAAACTTCTTTGTTGGAAAAGCCGTGGTGTCTTTCACCCCGGCTTTTCTATTGCGTTGCCTATGTCTTCCCTTAGCGCTCTACTGGTAAGAAATCTAATACTTTAAACTGGCAATTAAAAATGCCTGCTGCTTATATTTTGTTTGAATAAACTTTTCTTTCATCTTCAATAAAAAAAGTGCGACTGTCTTGTACTCTTTTGCTACCGCTCACGTTTTTTTCGGTGAATTGGAGAGGAGAGATTGTACAATCCGCCTCCGAAGTTATATACGAAAGGAGTAAGGAAACTGTATTAAAAGCTATGGTCTTGTATCTCCAACTGCCAGGTCATGAACAAGTTGCAACCGCTCATAAGTCTGGGGACCGACAATTCCGTCTGGATTAAGTCCTTGATCCCGCTGAAATTGAGTAACCGCTGTTTCTGTTACTGGACCAAAAAACCCGTCCAGGTCCCCCTGATAATAACTGAGTGTTTGCAAAATTTGCTGTACACGCAACACATCTGAACCAGGTTCCACACCCATACGAAGAAGCCTTCCCGTAAAAACATTGCCTGTTATTTTTACTCTGGTTCCAAGAGGAACAAGATCGTATACCCGAATGACGTCATCATTGTACATGCGGACACATCCGTGGCTGACGGCCCTACCAATAGAGGCCTCGTTATCGGTGCCGTGAATGCCATAACCTCCCCATGGACAGTTAAATCTCATCCACCGCACTCCAAAGGGACCGCCCGGGTTGCGAACTTTTTGGATAATTTTCCAATCCCCCAATGGTGTAGGTGTTTCGGGTTTCCCGACAGCAACGGGAAAGACTCCTATTTGACTGCCGAACCGGCTCAAGGAAAGCTGTAATGTAAGAGTATCAATAAAAATAACATATTCCGGTGCAATAGTAACATCGTCTTCTGGGCTGAGCCCCAGGGCATTATACGTTTCTGGTCCGACAATACCGTCTGTAGCCAGGCCAAAGCTTTGCTGTGCCCTGACTACAGCATCACGGGTTTCCGGACCATAAACTCCGTTTTCCGGGCCTGCATAAAAACCCAGCTCCCTAAGCCGCTTTTGTACATACCGGACGTCAGGTCCTTCCATTAAAGGATCCATAATTCGTAAATATCTACTTGAATATAACAAGATTTACCACCCCTAACATTAATATGATAGTTGGTGGTAAAATGTACCCCTATTTGCTGTTCTTAAATATAATCAGATCGCAAGCTCCAGACCAATCGGGCAATGATCGCTACCCGTTACTTCGGAATAAATCAGGGCATCCTGAATCTTATCCTTCAGGCGTTCTGAGACAAGAAAATAGTCAATGCGCCAGCCAATATTTTTGGCCCGGGCATTAAACATATAGGACCACCAGGTATAAGCTCCTGCCTTATCAGGGTTCAAGTAGCGGTAGGAGTCAACAAAGCCGGCCGCCAGTAACTCAGTCATTTTAGCCCGCTCCTGGGGAGAAAACCCCGCATTGTTTTCATTTGACTTGGGGTTTTTAATGTCGATCTCCTGGTGGGCTACATTCATGTCCCCGCAGACCACTACAGGTTTTTTGCGGTCCAGGCTCTTTAGGTGGGAGCAAAAATCGTCCTGCCAGGCCAGTCGGTAATCCAGACGGGTCAGCCCTCGCTGAGCATTGGGGGCATAAACATTTACAAGATAAAAGCGGTCATATTCAACAGTGAGCACGCGCCCTTCCATTCCATGCTCTGCTTGTGCCAGGTCCAGCGTAACCGAGTTTGCTTTACTTTTGGAGAAGACCGCCGTGCCGGAATAGCTTTTTTTACGGCACTGTTCCAGTACTCATCATAGCCCACCAGGTCAAGTTCAGCCTGGCCCTGCTGCATTTTTGTCTCCTGCAGGCAGAAAATATCCGCGTCCATAACCTTGAAAAAGTCCATAAATCCTTTTTTTAAACAGGCACGCAAACCGTTGACATTCCACGAAATTAATTTCATCCGTTTTCTCCCATGAAGCAGAGTTTCCAACATCTGTTGGTTGTCGGACTATTATTTGAATTCAGTGATAAAGTTTGCTCCCCATAAAAAAAACCGCGCGATGCGGTGATGAATCAAAAATTATCATTAAACTTTCGAGCGCTAGCCATATGAAACTCGAACCTTAAATTATCATCTCCTGATTCTATTTCATCGAAAACAGTTATAAATAAATTCCTTATCGCTTCATTTTTTTCAAAATCACTTTTAGCGGCATTTTTCTTTTCCATATAATCCCGTACTAATCTACCCAGAGTTGTTTTTCTTTTCGTAAGTTCATCAGTAATTACAAATATGTGACCTTCGGGCAATTCAATTTCTTGTAAAACTTTATCTTTCATTATATTTCCTCCATTGTCGAATATTTATAAGAAAGCATCGTTTAATTATGCTTTCAGCATATTCTTTCCTACTTAAGCATATAATTATGAAGCTAATTTGTCAATTAAATATTAAATCCAATGAGCGCTATTGCTTTGCGCCCTAAAACAGCTGGATAGCTCAGTTTAATTCATTTAATAGTATTTCAGTTACTTGTTCCTCCAACTCTGGAGATTAGTCCTTTAAAATAGAATAGAGTTCTCCGGTTTAGGTCATCATATGAAGGCAGTAACGATTTGATAGGAGGGATTACGTTGGCCAAACCGGATAACCGGGCGGATAATGAAGTGCACCTGCAAAAACACATCGATCATACTATAGCTAATTTACATGAAGTAGAAGATTACCTGGATGAACATGCAGATGAGCTTACACTTGACGAGAAAAAAGACATAGAAGCAAAAAATGCCCGGCGAAAAGAAAGCATTAAGAGTTTCATAGCGGAAAAAAAGGACGAAGCTCAACAGTAACTTCGCTTAATTGTAATTTATTATGCAGCCCCTTCCAGTTCAAGAAGTGTCTGCATTTTCTTTTTGGGTAATAACTTCTTATGAGCTATGAGGATAAATCTTCAGGTAGTAAATAGTATTCAGACTCTAAAGCTACCGGCAAGCTCAGCTGGATTTAAACAAGTCATGGCTTCACTCATCACACATACTCCCTTCGCTCCTGCACTTATAACCGCTTTAACCTTATCCCTGGTTATTCCGCCAATCGCATATACCGGAATGTCAACCATATTGCACAGTTCTTGTAAAAAGGAGAGACCTCTTGGGGGAAGGCCTCTTTTACTATCCGTGGGAAAAATGTGCCCGGCAATTAAATAAGTAGCTCCTATGTCCTGTGCTTCCTTTGCCTCACTTATTGAATGTACAGAAGCGCCTATCTGGGAAAATAGCTTAATGTCTTTCTTGTATTTTTTTAAATCCCGCATTGATAAATGAATATATGAACATTTCATTTCTAAGGCTACTAAAAGATTTTGGTTAATGATCAATGGCACTTGATTTTCAATACAGCTTTTACCTATTCTTTTAACCAGGCTTCTATAGTTTGAAATACTTAAATCTTTTTCTCTCAACATTATAGCTTGGGGTTTTCCTTTGGCAATTTGATCTATACGGCTGATAAAATCATCTCTGCATAGCTTTCGATTTGTTACACATATCAGCATAAAATTCTCCTAAACCCTGATATAGTCTGTATAAACAGGTTGCAAGCCTCTACTTATAATCATTTGATGCACTTCGTGAACACTGCGTGAATCAGAAATATCAAATTGCTCATCGCCCTTTTCGTCTGTCATATGTCCGCCAACACCAACACAAACTCCGGCTGAGATTTTTGTGGCAGCAAGGCCAATCACATTATCACGGAAAACGGCTCTTTCTCGTGTCGAAATGGTAATGCCCGCATAGGGCATGAACAAACGATAAGCCAAAATTACTTGTAATAGTTGCCTTTCGCGAACATCATGGGGACGATTATCTGCGTTATTAATGTATGGTCTTAGGCGGGGCGTTGAAAAAGAAATCTCAGCATGTGGATACTTTTGTTGAATTAAAAACGCATGCAGGCCCGTAGCATAGGCATCTTTACGATAGTCGTCCAGGCCGAGCAGGCATCCAAAAGCAACGCCACGCATTCCCCCCAGTAGAGCACGTTCCTGGGCATGGAAGCGGTAGGGATAAATCCTCTTTGGGCCTCTCAAATGAACCTGTTCATATTTATTAATGTTATAAGTTTCTTGATAAATAGAAACAAAGTCTGCGCCACATTGGCGCAAATAAGCATACTCTTCCGAGTTTAGTGGATATATCTCAATGCCGATAGTAGAAAAGTATTCTGTTGCTAAATTAACTGCTTCTCCAATATAGTCTACTCCGGACTTCAGGCGGGATTCCCCGGTTAAAATTAAAACTTCTTTCAGGCCGGTAGCAGCAATCGCTTTCATCTCTACCTCGACTTCTTCAAGAGTAAGCTTTCCCCGACGAATTTTGTTTTTACAGTTAAAACCGCAATAGATACAATGATTTTCGCAATAATTGGCGATATATAGAGGAGTAAACATATACACGGAATTACCGAAATGTTTTCTCGTCTCTATCTTCGCTTTTTGGGCCATTTCCTCTAAATAGGGCATCGCTGCCGGGGACAATATCGCTGCATAATCATCAGGGGAAAGTTGCTCTTTGGCAAGTGCACTTTGTACATCTCTGCCGGTAAATTGTTGATAATCATATTCTGCTGTATAATCTAATACTCTGTCCATAATATCCGAATCAATGGCTTCCATGTCACCAATATATTCCATAAAGTTTAGCTTATTCAATGCCATGATCATCCTCCAAAAATCCTGTCAAGGGACTGGATGCCTCAGCCCGATTATTTATTACCCGGCCAAGGCCAGCCAGATAGGCTGCCCGTCCTGCCTCAATTGCTTGTTTAAATGCTTTTGACATTAAGGCCACATCGCCTGCTGTTGCTATTGCAGTATTGCACATGATGGCAGCAACACCCATCTCCATGGCCTCGCAAGCTTGTGAGGGGCGGCCGATGCCGGCATCGACAATAATGGGTAAACTGATTTCATCCACCAGGATTTGAATAAAATCTTTTGTACACAACCCTTTATTGCTCCCAATCGGCGCCGCCAGGGGCATCACTGCGGCTGCACCGGCATTGACCAAAGATCTGGCCACATTTAAGTCCGGATACATATAGGGCATAACGATAAATCCTTCTTTAGCCAGGATCTCTGTTGCCTTAATTGTTTCATAATTATCCGGCAGCAAATACTTGGAGTCACGGATTACTTCCACTTTTACAAAATCCCCGCATCCGATTTCCCGGGCTAGCCGGGCAATTCTGACTGCTTCCCCAGCGTTTCTTGCTCCGGAAGTATTTGGCAATAGAGTAAGACCTTTTGGAACATGATCAAGGATATTTTCTTGTCCTCCCAGGTTGGCCCGGCGCAGGGCCAGAGTCACCATCTCAGCCCCGCCATTTTCAACAACAGCCTTGATTATTTTCAACGAAAATTTACCTGAACCCAAGATTAATCTTGATTGAAATGCATGTCCCCCAATGATTAATTGATCAATCATCTTGCCAACTCCTTTCATACATCTTCTATGCCAAGCAATAACCGCAGCACCATATTTGCCTGATGGCCGGCACAAATTTGTACTCTTGGCGCCAATAACCCTCTTCCAGGTCTTGCTTCGTTTTCAAAATCCCCACACAAATAAAGATTCTTCATTGGTTTAACTGTTTTGATTAGATTGGCGCTGTCATACCCTGCCATACCGGAAGCTGCTACTATTTTTATACCGGGTAGCTGCTCCAGGGCTACATTTACCAGTAAGGATTTTGCCTCCGGTTGGTCAAAGGCCTCACAAATGATGTCATATCCAACAAAGAGTTCCTCAACATTGTCTGCTGTTACTTTCGTCTGCTTAGTTTCAACCTTGATGAAAGGATTGATTTCCCCAAGCTGTTTTTTTAAGGCAACTGTTTTCGGCAGCCCTAAATGGCTAATGTAATAACTTTGCCGGTTTAAATTGCTTGGCTCAACAACATCAAAATCTATCAATAGCAGCTGACCAACTCCGCTCCTGGCCAGCATTACGGCAATATTAGAACCAAGGCCACCCAACCCGGCTATGGCTACCTTGCCTTTCTTTATTTTTTCATATACATTCGAAGTGTGTCTGGCCATCATCATGCCCTCCAGCTCTTCCCTTTTAGGAATAGCTCCTTTGCGGATGATGGTTAAGGCATCACCTTCCGTTATTTTACAGTCCTTATCAATCTGAAAGCCATTTAAAATGACGATATCAGTTTGACTTCCTATTTGCTCCCTTACTTGAAAAGCGGTCTGACAATCTAACTCCAATCTATGCCCATTTACTGTTACTTTCACACCTCAACCCCCTCCTACAAAGTTTACAATTTCCAAAGTATCCTCATCCTTGAGTACCACCCTGTCGTAGGATGATCTAGGAACAATTTCCCCATTACGTTCTACTGCAATTTTCTTAATATCGTACTTTTGGTCTGCTAAAAAGTCTAACAAACTTTGTTTTTCCCTTAAGACAATAATAGAACCATTTACTTTCATAATCTTCTTCCTCCAAACAAAAAAGCACAAAACGAGATATTTACACCCTTTTGGTGGTGTACCCCATTTTGTGCTCCTTATTTAACTATTAATATTTTATAAAATTTTCTTATGATCGTCCAGTACTAATATCTTTTTATTTAAAGTATTTTTATTTCAACTTAAAAAAGTCATATTTATCCAGACTGATCAAAACTATTATATTGTTTATCAATGAATAACTAGTTATAATATTTAATGTTTGAGCTAATATCAAGTCATATTTATCTAACAAAACCCACAAAATTCACCAGTAATAGACACCCAGCTCTCTAGGACCTAAACTAAGATTAATCTCGGAGGTAAATATGAAAAAAATCACAAACCACAAGCGGATTCGAGTCACCGTTAACAAGCGCGACATAGAGGTGTACGACGATCTTACCATTCTGCAGGCTTTGCTGCAGGAGGATATTCAAATTCCTCATCTCTGCTATGATATTCGGCTAGAGCGGTCCAATGGCAACTGCGGGCTCTGTGTAGTTGAATTGAGTGATCAAAATGGTGTCAGGGATGTCAAGGCCTGTCAGACCCCGATCAAAGAGGGCATGGTAATTGAAACTAATAGTGCCGGCCTTGTAAGTTATCGGAAAATTCGCCTGGAGCAAATCCTTTCAGATCATAACGCTGATTGTGTTGCACCATGTGTAATGGCTTGTCCGGCCAACATTGATATACACTCTTATCTACACCATGCAGCTAATGGTAATTTCGAGGCAGCGTTGCGCGTAATTAAAGACAGCAATCCGTTTCCGGCGGTATGTGGCCGTGTCTGCCCACATCCCTGTGAGATCCAGTGCCGCCGCAATCTGGTTGATTCACCGGTGGCCATTAACAATGTAAAGAGATTTATTGCTGACTGGGACCTAACCCAAAAGCAGCCCTGGAACCCGCGCAAAAACTTGCCTACCGGAAAGAAAATTGCAATTGTCGGTGCAGGCCCCTCAGGCCTTTCTGCTGCCTATTACAGCGCAATAAAAGGTCATGATGTGACGGTGTTTGAGCGCCAGCTGCATGCCGGGGGGATGATGCGCTATGGTATTCCTGAGTACCGGCTGCCCAAAGCGACGCTGGATCAGGAGATTGAAGTGATAAAAAGCCTGGGCGTGAAGATCATGACGGAAAAAGCCCTTGGCACGCACATCCTTTTGGAGGACTTGCACAAGGATTTTGACGCCGTTTACCTGGCCATTGGATCCTGGCGGGCAACGCCATTGCAAATTGAAGGGGAAAACTTGAAAGGGGTCTGGTTGGGGATCCAGTACCTGGAACAGACAGCTAAGGGTGAGGATATTCTACTGGGAGATACCGTGGTGGTAATCGGTGGTGGAAATACGGCGATTGACTGTGCCCGCACTGCTCTTCGCAAAGGAGCTAGATCCGTCAAGCTGATCTATCGCCGCACTAAGGAAGAGATGCCAGCAGCGCCCTATGAAGTTGAGGAAGCTTTGCTGGAAGGGATCGAAATGATTTTTTTGCTGGCACCTGACAGGATTGTTCTTGAGGGAGGTAAAAAGAAATTACACTGTATCAAGATGACCCTTGGTGAGCCGGACCGTTCTGGCCGCCGCCGTCCGGTCCCGGTCGAGGGCAGGGAGATCGTGATCGAGGCAGATACGGTGATTGGTGCCATCGGGCAAAGTACGAATACCCAATTCTTGTACCATGATCTCCCGGTGAAGTTGAATAAGTGGGGCGATATTGAAATTAACGGTAAGACCTCACAAACTTCTGAGTTCAATATCTTTGCTGGCGGTGACTGTGTTACCGGGCCTGCTACCGTCATCCAGGCTGTTGCAGCAGGACGCCGGGCGGCTGAGTCGATGCACAGTCTGTTGACCAAGGGTTATGTTAAGGAAGCGCAGTGTGACTATAGCTGCAGCCGTGGCTCATTGGAAGACCTGCCAAAAGGTGAATTTGAGGCTCTGCCCAGACTGGAGCGGGCTAAAATGCCTTTTCTTGCTCTTGCGGACCGCATAGACAATTTCTATGAAGTTGAATTAGGGTACACGGAAGAGGCAGCAAGAAATGAGGCGCGCCGCTGCCTGCAGTGCGGATGCGATAAGCGGTACGATTGCGATTTAAGAAAAGAAGCAACTTTGCATGGCATTAAATATGTTAAGCCGGCTCATGAGCGTCCTTATATTCCAATTGTTGAAGATCATCCGATCATCAGGCGTGATCATACCCGGTGTATCTCTTGCGGTCGCTGTATAGCCGCCTGTGCTGAAGTTGAGGGGCCTGATATACTCACTTTTTATATGAAACACGGCCGTCAGTTAGTTGGTACCAAGAGCGGCCTGCGTTTAGAAGATACCGACTGTGTCAGCTGCGGGCAGTGTGTGAATGCCTGTCCCTGCGGGGCGCTAAATTATCGCAGTGAAGAGGGGAAAGTTTTCCGGGCGATCAATGATCCCCATAAAACTGTGGTTGCCTTTGTAGCGCCTGCAGTACGCAGTGTTATTTCCACGCATTACGGTGTACCCTTTGATGAAGCCTCTTCTTTTATGGCCGGCCTTTTGAAAAAGATGGGCTTTGACAAGGTCTTTGACTTTACCTTTGCGGCAGACCTGACCATTGTCGAGGAAACGACAGAGTTCTTAAACCGCATTGAGAAAAAAGGGGTCATGCCTCAGTTTACATCTTGCTGTCCCGGCTGGGTAAATTTTGTGGAAAGGCGCTACCCGGAAATAATTCCGCATCTTTCCAGCTGCAAATCCCCACAAATGATGATGGGGGCAACCGTAAAAAATCATTACACCAGGCTGAGCGGCATTGATAAAGAAGACCTTTATGTTGTTTCTATCGTTCCCTGTATTGCCAAGATAGCAGAAGCCGACCGCCCTGAGTTCGCTCCTGGCGGTATCCGCGATGTTGATGCAGTTTTAACTTCGAGTCAAATGCTGGAAATGGTAAATTTGAAGCGCATTGACCCCGCGGAGATTATTCCACAGGAGTTTGATGAACCTTACAAGCAGGTTTCCGGCGCCGGTATTCTCTTCGGCGCTTCAGGCGGGGTAGCGGAGGCGGCTTTGCGGATGGCGGTCGAAAAACTGACCGGCAAAGTGCTGACTGAGCAACTGGACTTTGAAGAAATTAGAGGATTTGAGGGGGTCAAGGAATCTACTGTACAAGCTAACGGCACTAAAGTTCGTGTCGCTGTAGTTAGCGGGCTGCATAATGTGGAGCCTATCATTGAAAAGATTATCCAGGGTGTGGACGTGGGGTATGACCTGATCGAAGTAATGGCTTGCCCCGGTGGATGCATTTGTGGCGCAGGCCATCCTGTTCCAGAGAAGATTGATGAATTAGATAGGCGCCAGCAGATCCTGGTGAATATTGACCAGACTTCACAATACCGTAAATGCCAAGAAAACCCGGATGTCTTAAGGTTGTACAAGGAATTTTACGGGGAAGCGAACTCTCCACTGGCGCATGAATTGCTGCATACTCATTATCGCCCGGCCAAGCGTGACCCGGTTCACAGTACTGGCCGGAAGAGGGCCGACTCAGTATTTAAAACCAAGGAGCTGACCATTTGCATCTGTGAGTCCTGCTCAGGCAAAGGAGCGATAGAGCTTTTCAATGGCATCAAAGATAAAATCAAACAGCAGAAGATGGACTCTTTCATAGAAGTTAAAACGATTCGTTTAAAAGAAAACCATACCTCTGAAGGAGTATATATGACTCTTGACGGCAAGCAGATTCAAGAGTTCAATTTTGACAGCCTTTACAGACGTATTCTTCAAACAAGATAAGCTTAATTATATGTTATCCCAGGCGCACAGTTCTTTTTTAAGATAGTATAATGTGCTAACAAAGTTATAACCACCGGTGCTAATTGTACCGGTGGTTATAATTGCTACCGAGAGGATTGCTTATTCTTTATGTTTAAATAAAGAAACTGCAACCACAAACAAGCAGGATTAGAATTAGAAAGATAATAAACGCTGAGCTACCAACACCAGTTCCACAACCAATGCCACCTGTACCGAATCCCATAATTATTTCTCCTTTTTTGTTTTTTATAGCATATGAAATAATTGATCCTTATGTGAATCTATGGGATGCAAAAATGGATATTATCAATCATAACATTATACTTGGCAGAGTCCTAACCTCAGGAGATGCATAACCCTGTAGCTTATTTGCGCCTCACTCAAAGGACTCAAGCGGTACATAGTACTTCATATACCTGTTTCCCCGGTTATCAGTGAAAGTACCATTCTTGTCTCTAACCATCACCGTTGCTCTTTTATTGATATTGAACAGTATTCCTTTAATACTCTTACCTTCATATGTAAATGTTACCGGATCACCTATTTTAAGGCCATATTTTACCCGGGCTATCTGCCTTTGGGTAGGCAGCTCGTGATAGCTCGTTGTATGACCAAATATATGATTAGCAATGGCTTTAAATCTCTTTCCCCGGCAGCTGGAGTTTTTAAAATGAATGAATTCAATAAGATGACACAGCTCGTGCTCAAAAACCAGTAAAAATGCTTCCAGGGCGCTGGTGGTGGTTATGCCGCACACGGTTTTATTACTTTCTATTTCATCGTATTTAAAGAAAAAGTCTGTTCCCATCCGGATCTCGATGGTCATATCACCGGGCCCAATCTTGTCTGGGCGCCTGGGAAAGATGGTTTTCCCGGCGCTTTTGGTCATCCGCCGGGAAAGGGAGAATTTTAGCTGGCCTTGATAGACCTCGTTAATGCGGTGATCAAAAAAAATTTCATTATACAAATCGAACAGCAGCTGCAAATCAGCAGCCGAGATCCTGGTGAGCCTGGCGCTGCTTATGTTAGGAGAGGTTGCAGTCAACCGGTTAATCACACATGTTCTTTTGGCAAATATCTCCCCGGGACTGCGAGTTGTTGCAATTAAATCCAGCATTGTAACCTCCTGCTTTCCTTTACACCTGCTTGATAAGCCGGAAGGCGCGTCGCGCCGCCTCTGCAGTGCACTCGATCTCCTGCTCACCATGCGCCAGTGAAATAAAGGCAGCCTCAAATTGGGAGGGGGCCAGATAAATCCCCTGTTCCAGCATGGCATTAAAATACGCCGCATAGCGTGCCGGGTTGGCCAGGCAGGCGCTAGGGTAATCAACCACCTGTTGCGGAGTGAAGAAGACGCATAGCATGGAGCCGACGCGATTGATCTGTATCGCTAACCCGGCCTCCCCTGCTGCTTCCAATAGCCGCCCGGCCAGTTTTGCGGACATTTCTTCCAAACGACCATAAACGCCCCGTTGCTGGAGCAGCTTCAGTGTCGCAATACCAGCCGTCACCGCCAGAGGGTTTCCTGAAAGTGTGCCGGCCTGATAGACAGGTCCGGCCGGTGCAACCTGTTCCATAATTTCGCGCCTGCCACCGTAAGCACCTACCGGCAGGCCGCCGCCGATTATCTTACCGAGGCAGGTCAGATCTGGAGTGACCCCATATAGTTCCTGGGCTCCACCGTAAGCCACCCGGAAACCGGTCATCACCTCGTCAAAAATTAAAATGCTTTCATATTCTTCAGTTACTTGGCGCAACCCTGCCAAAAAACCCTTAGCAGGCGGGACCACGCCCATATTCCCCGCCACCGGCTCCACAATAACCGCTGCAATATTCTCACCCTCCTGCCGGAAAATCTCCTGCAAGGAGTCCAGGTCGTTATAACTGGCGTTAATAGTGTCGGCTGCCGTACTGGCAGTTACCCCTGGGCTGGTCGGCACGCCCAGAGTCAGCGCCCCGGAACCTGCCTTAATCAGCAAAAAATCGGCATGCCCGTGGTAGCATCCGGCAAATTTAACGATTTTACTGCGATGCGTATAGCCCCTGGCCAGCCGAAGAG
>JAQVGZ010000105.1 GCA_028696455.1 Desulfotomaculaceae bacterium
AGCACATGCGCAGGGCTGACGGCAGGCTGCTGGCTCGCTTCCGGGACGGAGAGGCAGAATTTCCAGCTTATCTGGACGACTACGCCTTCCTCACCTGGGAGCTTATAGAACTGTACGAGGCTACTTTTGAGGCAGCTTATCTGGAAAAGGCAGTGGGGCTGATTAAGCAAACGCTTGATTTGTTTTGGGATCAGGAAAACGGCGGCTTTTACCTCTACGGAATTGACGCGGAGCAACTGATCGCTCGTCCTAAGGAAACCTATGACGGCGCCCTGCCCTCAGGCAACTCCGTGGCGCTTGCCAACTTGCTGCGCCTGGCCCGGCTGACCGGAGACGAGGCCCTGACCCAAACAGCGGAAAAACTGGTGAGCGCCTTTGCCGGTGAAGTTCAACAAGCTCCGCACGGCTATCCCCATTTTTTAATCGGAGTCGACTTCTTGCTGGGTCCTGCCCGGGAAATAGTGATTGCCGGTGAAACAGATGATCCCTGGGTGAACAAGATGCTTCAGACAGTTCGCAAGAAGTACCTGCCCGAAGCAGTGGTCATTTTTCACCCATCTGGAACGGACGGCCGGGATATAGAAAAAATAGCGCCTTTCCTCACGGAACAACTTCCGATAGAGGGCAAGGCCACTGCCTACATCTGTCAAAACTACGCGTGCCAGGCACCGGTTACCGAATATAGCGAACTTGTTGATATGCTTTAATTCCCTGGCGACCTCCTGGTTCCGGTGCTTATTATTTTAAATTTTCGGGGTTTAGCCCTGCCAGCTCCGGCAGGACGAACCGCCCGTCTTTGCGGACCAGGATGTCGTCAAAATAGATTTCACCGCCACCATATTCCGGCGTCTGGATGTAGACCAGGTCCCAGTGAATGGCTGATCTGTTCCCGTTGAAGCACCGCTCATAGGCGCTCCCCGGGGTAAAGTGGATGGAGCCGGCGATTTTTTCATCGAACAGAGTGTCTTTCATTGGCTTTGTGATATAGGGGTTTACCCCCAGGGAGAATTCACCGATATAACGTGCTCCTTCGTCGGTGTCCAACACCTTGTTGAGCCTTTCCGAGTCATTTGCCGTGGCCTTCACGATCATGCCGTCCTTAAACTCGAGCCGGATGTTCTCGTAAGTAAACCCCTGGTACTGGGCTGGGGTGTTGTAGGTGACATAGCCGTTTACCGAGTCCCTGACCGGGGCGGTGTAGACCTCCCCGTCCGGGATGTTTCGCTTGCCTGTGCATTTGACGGCCGGTAATGACTTGATTGAAAAACTCAGGTCGGTCCCTTTACCCACAATCCGCACCCGGTCGCTCTTTTCCATCAGGGCCGCCAGGGGGTCCATGGCTGCATCCATTTTGGAGTAGTCTAGGTTGCAGACCTGGAAGTAATAGTCCTCAAAGGCCTCTGTGCTTGTGTTGGCGAGCTGGGCCATGGCGGGTGAGGGGTAGCGCAGGACAACCCACTTGGTCTGTGGCACCCTGATCTTCCCGTGTACCTCGTCCCAAAAGTACTTATTGTACAGCTCTATTTTTTCCGCTGGGACATCGGACAGCTCTGCGGCGTTGGTTCCCGAGCGGACACCGATATAGGCGTCCATCTCGGTCATCCGGTCCGCCTCGAATTTCGCCCTAATTTTCATTTGCCTTTTGGTTGCCCCCAGCAGCAGTTCCCTTTCCACCGCTGCGTCCTTAATAGTGACAAAAGGCTCACCACCGGCACGGTACACTTCCCGCACCAACTCCTTGAACAGCGGAAGCTCCAGTCCCACCGCCTCAATGAGGACTTTTTCGCCATCCTTCACTTCACAGGAATAATATACAAGGTTTTTCGCCAGTATCCTGACCCGTTCATCGACCATTACCGAACCCCCCATATCATTGAGTCCATCATTGTATATAAATATCCAAGATCAATCCGGGCTATGTTGCTACACATGGGTATCCTGGCATAATTATTGCTCACCATAACCTGACCTTATCCTCATTATTACTGATCAAACACATGAAATAAAAGTGGTACTCTCTTAAATGTTATTATTATCGAATATAATCTTAATTCAAAGTAACTTGCAATTTAGCCCAGCGGTTCGGATATTTCCTCATTATGCCTTTGACAGAAAGTGCGCCTTGGGTTATACTCACGTGTACCCCGGGAAATATTATGGTATGTATTGGAATGGGGTGAAATTTATGATTAAATTAAGATTGCCGGATAAATTAAGAATAACAGACAAATTAAGTTTAACAGAGAAATCAAAGAGATTAAATAAAAAGCCATCTTTTTTTGTATTGCTGTTCCTGATTCCCCTTAGCCTGGCTTTCTACGCTGACACAGCGTTTAATACCTTAGCCGGGCCGGTGAAAAAAGAGCAGCCGGCGCCCGCTTCTTTAACCGAACAGGGTCCAGTGGCCCCAATACAGCAAGAAAACAGGCTAATTAGGGCTAATGAAGGCGCGGCGGTATCCCGTGGCGGCGCCGTAGGTACAGTAAGTCACAGCGACATAGTCCTGCTCGCCCAGGTGATCGAGGCGGAGGCCGCCGGTGAGCCCTACCGCGGTAAGGTGGCGGTGGGTGCTGTAATCGTGAACCGGACCAAGAGTCCTGATTTCCCCAAAACCATCCCGGGGGTCATCTATGAAAGGGATGCTTTTGAATCGGTAAGCAACGGGCAGTACCTGCGTCCGGTGACCGATGAGTCTATACAGGCGGCTACAGAGGCGGTAAGCGGTGCTGACCCGGCCGGTGGCGCCTTGTATTTCTGGAATCCCGCCAGGTCTTCGAGTGAGTGGGTCTACACCAGGCACATTACCGACCGGATCGGTAATCACGTGTTTGCCCATTAAAATGAGCAGGCATTACTATAGCTTTACTATACCGTTAACATTTATGAAGTATGGGTATGTATTCCCATACTTCATTTCTGGAAAACAGCCTGGTTTTTCCCCTACCGCACAAAATATATGGCAGCCCGAGATTAAACATTCTCTTTCGTAGCTGTAAGCGCCTCCAACTGGCCCAGCATTTGAGTAAACAAATCGAGCCCTTCCTGCACCGGTTTGGAAGTAGTCATATCCACACCGGCTGTCTTCAACAACTCCAGGGGGTGGTTGGAGGCGCCCATTTTAAGAAAAGCCAGGTAGCGAGAAACCGCAGGCTCACCAGTTTCGAGGATTTGACGAGCTATAGCCGAGGCCGCTGAGAAGCCCGTCGCGTATTTGTAGACATAAAAGGCGGAGTAAAAATGGGGTATGCGAGCCCATTCCAGGTCGACGTCCTCATCCACCACTACACCTGGCCCGTAATAATCAACATTAAGCTGATGATAAATTTCATTGAGCAGAGCTGGAGTCAAAGCTTCTCCTTCCTCTACTTTTTTATGGATAATTTTCTCAAACTCGGCAAACATAGTCTGCCGGAATACCGTCCCGCGGAATTCCTCGAGGTAATGGTTAAGCAAGTAGATTTTTTTGTTTCGGTCAGTTACCGTCTTCAGCAGGTGGTCCATAAGCAGGCACTCGTTGACCGTGGAGGCCACCTCAGCTGTAAATATTTTATAATGGGCATAGACATAGGGCTGCTCCCGGTAAGAATAATAGGAATGCATAGCATGGCCCATTTCGTGGGCGATGGTGAGCATGTTGTTAAGATTATCCTGGTAGTTTAACAAAACATACGGGTGTACACCGTAAGGTCCCCAGGAGTAAGCGCCACTGGTCTTGGCCTTGTTTTCATAGATATCCACCCAGCCCGAATTCAGCCCCTCAGACAGTGTTGCACCATAGTCGCTGCCCAGGGGGGCCAGTCCGGCACGGACCAGAGCCACGGCTTCTTTATAAGGAATATCCCACTGGACATCTTTGACCACCGGGGTATACAGGTCATACATATGCAGCTCGCTAAGCCCGAGCAGTTTTATTCGTAAAGCAAGATAGCGATACATGCTGTCAAGATTGCGGCGTACTGTCTCAATCAGGTTATCGTAAACCTCCAGGGGAATGTGATCGGCAAAAAGAGCAGCCTCCAGGGCTGAGGGGTACTTGCGCACCCGGGCGTAAAACACATCCCTTTTCACACTGTTGCTGAGCGTGGCGGCTATGGTATTCTTCAATTTTCGGTAGGAACTGTAATAAGCAGTGAAGGTCTCCCGGCGGACCCGGCGGTCCCTGCTCATCATCAATTGCTGGTAGCGCCCGCTGGTGATCACAACCTCATTACCTTCCTCGTCCTTGATGGAGGGAAAGGTGATGTCCGCATTGTTCAGCATCCGATATATGACCGTCGGCGCCTGAAGCACTTCACCGGCCTGGGCTATGACCTGCTCCTCCGCCACCGACAGGGTATGGGGCGCGAGACGGAGCAGCTCATCCAGGGCAAACCCGTAGCGGGCCAGTCCCTGCTCCTCCTGCCGGAACCGCTGCAATTCACCGGCCGGGATAGCCAGTATTTCCGGGACCATAAATGAAGAAGCGGTCTCCACCAGGGTGTTCAAACCGTCGGCCCGGTCGGTCAGGCCCTGGTAGACCGGGTTGCTGTTATCCTCGTCCCGGCGCATGTGTGCATAAATATAAACCTTCTCATTCAGCTCCTGGAGCTGTTCTTCCAACTGTAGCCCTTCCAGTAAGGCCGCTGCCGACTGCCCCAGCTTTCCCTGGAAGCGCTGCAGTTCGCCGGCTAATTGCCGAACCCGCTGGAAGTCCTGCTCCCATAACTCATCGTTGGCATAGATGTCCTCCAGCCGCCATTTGTACTGTTCCGGTACTTCATGCCGAGCAGGCAACTGTCCTTTTTTCATGCGTTTATTCCTTCCTGTTTTTCTTAATAGTTAAATCGTTCCCAGCTATTCTCTTCAATCTACATATATTAATATTCAGGCAAAACTAATCGTGATAAAAGCCCAGCACATACTTTTCCCGCCCCTTTTTGGTAACCCCAATGTGTTCCAGCACCCGGAACCTGCCGTAGCCCCGGCAGGTAATCACATCTCCATAGACAACAAGCCTGGACGGACTGTTCTGCTGCCGCCAGTTTTGAAATACCTTCCCCTGCTGGACCAGTAAAGCCGACTCGCTCCTGGATAGGTTAAAAGCTTTGCTGACCAGGACGTCGAGGCGTTGTGAGGCAGCGGTAACTACCTTTTTCAGCAATTCCGGCGGGCTGTAGCTAAATTTGGTGCAGTCTATAGATTGTACAACCACCGGGCACCGGCCGACCTTTTGCAGATTTTGTAAAAGGTAAGGCATAATTTCGCCAGCCACAAAAACAGCGGCCCCTTCCACCTGGCAGACGATATCGCCAACCCTGTCCCTGCTGATTCCCAACCCCATCAAGGAGCCCAGATAATCCCGATGGCCGGGCAGCTTGTCTTGACCCAGCGGGACGACCTGCAATATATCCACCCGGCAATCCTCGTCGTGCCAGTAATTGTCCTCCGCCAGGAGCAGCGCACGGCGGCGCTCCGCCTCCGGGTAACCTCCCCAGTACAACACGTGCACCCCCCCGTGCCCGCGGCAGATTTCTTCCAGTAGGGCAGTTTGCCCTGGGTCAAGGAAGCCGGTCAGGGTGGCAAACTTGCGGCCGGTCACTACCGCCCGAATCTGATCCAGGTACCGGGCTGCAAAAGTCTTCTCCTCACTATTTCTAGCCAGTTTTAGCAGTGCCTGGCGTTTATCAACCGACATTACTTAATAATAACCTCACAATCATTTATCTTATCCCCAGGCTTCTATAAACCCATAAACCCGCATCAGACCACCCGGACATCAATTAAATCTACTCTCTCGCTATTATCAATCGATATATTTCTCTTGATTGACCTTACCGGTCTTATATTGCCGCGCTGTTACCCGCGACATAGCCCGAAGACCAGGCCCACTGGAGATTAAAACCGCCGCAGTCACCATCGATGTCCAGCACTTCACCAGCAAAATAAAGACCAGGGACAAGCTTCGACTCCAGTGTCCGGCCGTCAACATCCCTTACATCCACCCCCCCGGCAGTGACCTGGGCATTGGGCCAGGAAGTGGTGCCGGTGATTTCAAAACGCCAGTCCTGTAGAATCTTTGATATCCTTCGCCGCTCTGTTATGGTAACCTGACCGGCCGGCTT
>JAQVGZ010000106.1 GCA_028696455.1 Desulfotomaculaceae bacterium
TACAGCAGAGTCATTGCGTCAGGCGATTAAGGACACCAACGCCAAGCGCCGGGCGCTCTTGCGCTTAAATGAGCTGCGCCGGCATGACCCCGCCCCGATTAGCGGCAAGGACTGCCTCTTAATCGAGCAAATCTCCATGTATGACGATGTGCCCCGGTTTACCGCCCAGGTCAACACCCTTTGCGACGAGCTTGAGGTCCGGGTGAAGGAAGGAAAGGGTGTTGCCGCAGCCGGTGCGCCGCGACTGATTCTGTCGGGCACCCCGATGGCCCTGCCGAACTGGAAGGTGCCCCACGTCATAGAAACCAGCGGAGCGGTGATCGTGGGCGAGGAAATGTGCACGGGGCTCCGCTATTTTGAAAACCTGGTGCCGGAGGAAGGGGAGACCGTGGAGCAAATGGTCGAGGCTATTGCCGGCCGCTACCTGGACATCAACTGCGCCTGCTTTACACCCAATGACGGCAGGATGGAAAAAATAGTGAGCCTGACCGGGGAGATGAAGGCGGACGGGGTGATCAACTGCACCCTGGCTTTCTGCGATCCCTACCTGGTGGAGGCCAACCGGGTGACTAAGGCGCTCAAAGAGCACAATATCCCCCTTTTAAACCTGGAGACTGATTACGGGCAGGAAGATACAGCACAAATTAAAACCAGGGTTGAAGCTTTCCTGGAAATACTGGGAAATAGATAAGCCAGGCACGCTAAAAGAATAGGCTGGGTGGACATAATAATTTCCGTATATTTACCAGCGGTAAATAACAGTCAAATTATACTTAGCTCAGGCATTTATGCTAAAAAAATAATTCAGTAGGGATAACCCTTGGGAGGTACCGCAAATGAAGATAGGCAAGTACGTAACAGCAGTTTTCTTGTTATTATTATTTTTGTTCGTGTCAGGATGTGGGCAGCAAGCAAATACAACTGATAATGCCGCAGCAAAAGATCAATCGATTAAAATAGGAGGGTCCAGCACCCTGGCGCCTACTGTCGCCAAATGTGCGGACGATTTCACGGAAAAGTATAAAACCTGGAACAAGGTTGATGCCAGCTTACCGGAGGAGCAGATTGTCATTTTTGTATCCACCGGAGGCTCCGGTTTTGGTGTTAAGGCAGCTACCGAGGGTACTGTGGACATCGGTTTGGCCGCGCGGGATATAAAAGATACCGAAAAAGAAAAAATGCCCAACGGGAAAATTTATAAGCTGGGTACGGATGCCCTGACCATAGCTGTTAATCCCAAAAACCCGGTGCTTCAGGTCAAGCCTGACATCACGACGGAAGAAGTCAAAAAAATCTTTGCCGGTGAAATAAGCACGTGGAAGCAACTTGATGAGAGGCTGCCGGAGCGTCCTATTGTTGTAGCTGTCAGAGATTTGGGTGGTGGAGCCAGCCAGGTATTTGACGAGTTAGTGATGAAGGGAACCCCTATCGCCAAGGAGGCCCTCCAAATTCCATCAATGGGCGCTCTTGCTGCTAAGGTAATGGAAAATGCGGACGCTATCGGCTATGTTTCCACCGGGATGGTAGCACAGAACGAAGGTAAAATTAGCGTGCTCAGTGTTGAGGGCATTGCTCCGACTACGGAAAATATAAGCAGCGGAAAATACAAGATCGCCCGCCCGCTGTTGATATTTACAAAGGACGAGCCCAAGGGGCAGCTGAAGTTCTTTATAGATTACCTGATGTCGGAAAAAGGGCGCCAGGTGGTGGAAGAGATGGGGTTCATCCCTGCCGCCAATTAGCATTCTAATGGCGTCGCAACAAAAAAAACAAAAAAACTGTGGGTAGTTGGTATTTGACTACCCACAGTTTTTTGTGGGTTGGTGTTATGCGAAGTATTAAGAAGAGCAAGCTAATGGCAGATACTATGGCAATGTTCACCAGCTTGGTGGTGTCGGCCTGCGCCACTATCTTGCTGCTGGCGATTGTTGTTTTTATCGCCAGGGAAAGCTGGCCGGTATGGTCTTCCTTTGGATTAAAGATAATTACCGGGACTGATTGGAGTCCTCTTGCCCGCCCCCCGCAGTTGGGCCTGGGGACGATGGTTCTAAGCACGCTTTGGGTAGCCCTTGGGGCGATGTTTATTGCTGCGCCCCTGGGATTTAGCGGGGCGGTTTTTTTGGCGGAGTTTGCCCCCGCCTGGCTTGCCGGTGCGATCAGGCCGGTCTTGAACATCCTCACCGGTATTCCCTCGGTGGTGTATGGTTTTGTCGGGGCAACGGTTTTAGTGAAGTGGTTTGAGGTTTCTTTACATATGGCCAGCGGTGAGTCGCTGTTTTGCGCTTCACTAATCCTGACCGTGATGGTATTACCATATATTGTTACCACCTCTGAGGCCGCAATTCGTTCCGTTCCTGCAGAATACAGGCAGGCGGCTATAGCGCTCGGCGTATCCAGGCCATATATGGCGCTGCGGGTACTGCTGCCTTTAGCTAAAAGAGGCTTGCTGGGAGCCCTGATCCTCGGTTTTGGCCGGGCGGCCGGAGAAACAATGGCAGTTTTAATGCTGGCGGGAAACACCTTACATTTGCCGGCATCCTGGTTTAGCAAGGGGGAGCCTCTATCTGCCCTGATTGCCCTGGAACTGGGCACCTCGGAGGCCGGCAGCCCGCATTACCAGGCTCTATTTGCTGCCGGACTGGTTTTGCTCGTAATTCTCTTTATAATAAACCTGATTTTGACGATAATCAGAAAAGATTTTGACAGGGTAGTGAGAAAAAGTTGATTTTACGAAGCTTTTTGGACAGGTTTTTACTGGCAGTGTTCTGGAGCGCCGGCCTGGTCATTCTGCTGGTCTTAACCGGAATTATTGGTTACCTTCTTCTGCGGGGCGGCTCTTCATTGACACTTGAGTTTTTAACCACTGCTCCCAAGGGTTTGCCGCTTGGTACCGGTGGAGGGGTTTTACCGGCTATCAAAGGCACTCTCATGCTTGTTTTGATCGCTGTTCTTGCGGCCGCTGCGCCCGGCTTGATCACGGCAATTTACCTGTCCGAATACGGAGAGTCTTCAAAATTTAGAGCCCTTGTTAATATAACCATTCAGTGTATGGCCGGGATTCCTTCGATCGTTACCGGGCTCTTTGGCTACGCCTTTTTTGTGGTCTATTTGGGTTTTGGAATTTCCCTGCTGGCCGGCGGCCTGTCTTTGGGGATCATGATTTTCCCGGTCATCGTGCTTACTGCAAGGGATGCGCTGCTGGCTGTAAATGAGCAGTATCGTCTGGCCGGCGCTGCGCTGGGTGTTTCCCGCTGGTACATGCTGCACCGGGTCATTATCCCCCAGTCGGCGCCGGCCATATTAAGCGGTATTTTATTAGCAATGGGCTACGCTGCCGGGGCCACAGCCCCGATCATGGTCACTGCGGCCGTTATTTCTGCCGGGATGAGCGGAGGCTTAATGGAGCCGGTTATGGCTTTGCCCTACCATTTGTATATCTTATTCAGCCAGCATATTTCCATGGAGAAAGCCTATGGCACAGCTCTATTGCTGGTGCTGTTGCTCCTGTTCTTGAACGTTACCGCTTTATTGCTTAAGGGGCAGCATGGCAAAGGAGGATACTAAATATGTCGGTTCAGGTTAAGAACTGGAGTGTTTTTTTTGAAAAAAACCCTGTCTTACAAAATATTGACCTGGAGTTCAATGGGAATGGGATTTTTGCCGTTATTGGCCCGTCCGGTTGTGGCAAAACAACGCTCTTAAAAAGTATTAACAGGACGGCTGAGTTGGATCATGGTTTTAATTGCGGCGGTACAATCTTGCTCAATGGTGAGGATATTTATCAAAAAAACGATGCAGCCTCAATCCGCCGTAGGGTGGGCATGGTATTCCAAACTCCCGTGGCCCTGCCCATGAGCGTGCGGGAAAATGTTTTGTTTGGGCCGCGGTATTTTGGTGAAAAGAATAAGCAGAAGCTTAGCGATATATGTGAACGCAGCTTGAAACAGGCCGGTCTCTGGGAGGAAGTAAAGGACAAATTGGGGCAGCCTGCCGGGGAGCTTTCCGGCGGGCAAAAACAGAGACTGGCCATTGCCCGGGCACTGGCTGTAGAACCGGAGGTCTTATTGCTTGATGAGCCATGTTCCAGTCTGGATCCTGCCTCCACAATGCTGATCGAGCGGCTGCTTACTCAATTGTCGGGTACGCTGGCCATTGTTCTGGTGACCCATAACTTATTTCAGGCTAAAAGGGTTGCTCACCAGACCTTACTGATGATGGCCGGCCAGGTAGTGGAATACGGACCAACCGAGCAGCTTTTTTCTAAACCGTCAAGGCAGGAAACCGCTGATTTTATTTCCGGCTTAACCTGGTAGGGCAGAGTCCCCTGCCGAATAATGGTGATGGCAATGTGAAGGTAGGCGTTGTTCTGCCCACCTTGTCTAATCCCTTTTATGTGTCTTCTAAAGTGGGCTATGAGGATGCCGCTAAACTTTGGTAATTCAGGTTGAAGTAGTATCCGGCGCATCTCAAGGGGAAGCCCGCCGAAATGGCACCGTTGCCGCTTTTGAAGAAGCCGGCATGGATGTTATTGCAATTCAAACTGGCGATTGGGACCGTCAGAAGGCTTACAATATTGCCAACAACCTGCTGCAGTCCAATTCTGACTTGAAAGCAAACCCCAGACTGCTGCCAACACAGAAAACATAGCCAGCCTGGATATTGTATACCAGGGCTAGCTTAAAGGAGGGGCATCGGATTACTTATTTTAAACCGCCGGCCAAGATGCACGGGCACCTTGGCCGGCGATTTTAATTTTTTTCTGTTCACAAAACCCCTGGTTTTATTAAGCCCCATACTGCCAACCTATTCCAGAGAAAACACACCCCACTCAGGTTTGCATCTAAGTCTAATAGATAATTTTTATTTCTTTTTAATTAGTTATAAAAATTATTCATAAGAGCGATAAAGGATATTTATTTTTATTATTGAATTGTTTTAATTGTCTACGATTGTGCAGCAATGCAAAATCTAGACAAATGTTCCTTTTTTGTCCACTCTATGTTTCATCCCGGTGGCAATAAGTTATCCGATAATAGCAAAGCCGGGATTGCAGAGTAAGGAGGTGAGATAAGCATGAGTGCAGAGCCTGTGTTCAAACTAAGAACCTTTGCCTTTAAGCGTAAATGGTGAGCCTGCGGCGCCGCTGATTTGGCTGGAGTTTCCAGACAACATTTATATGACCAGCACAAAACTTATGCGTATCATGTGTGCCCGCAGAGTGCACCTGGCAGATGGACTCAGAGCTTTCTCAAAAGGAATAGGAGGGCTAATTATTCTATTCCGAAATTATATTATTCGACTCTGTTTGCACTTTGAAGTGCGTAAGTGAGCTATCTAACTAATGGAATCAAGATCTCTTAGACAAACAAGCGGCTCAAATTACTTGAAGTAATGAATAAAACAATTAATACCGACAACTTAACTGAGTACAGTTTTTAATATCTTAACAGCAGGGGCAAAAAACCTAACAAGGATGGAGAGAAATGGAAAAAGTTCAGATTTCAGATTTTATAAAAAGTCTTGGGAAATTTGTTTCGGAGATGTTATGGTGGTTGGTGGAGGGATCAGCGGTATCCAAGCCGCGCTTGATCTGGGCACTGCGGGTTTTAAGGTCTACCTTGTGGACAAAGCCCCGACTATTGGCGGCCACATGGCCCAGCTGGACAAGACATTTCCAACCAATGACTGCTCCATGTGCATAGAATCACCCAAGTTTGTTGAATGCAACAGGCATCCCAATATAGAGATCATGACCTATGCGGAAGTTGACAGTGTTGAAGGGAAAGCAGGAGACTTCACAGTAACCCTGATTAAAAAGCCAAGGTATATTGATGAGAGCAAATGTACGGGTTGTACTGTCTGCGTGGAGTATTGCCCGGTTCAATATCCCGATCAATTTAACCAGGAAATATGGAATGATACAATAAAAACGCACACCCTTGACAAAAATAGGGTCAAGGAGATGTTGCGAAAATGGCAAACAAATACACAGAGGAATTCAAACGAGAAGCACTAAGAGTATGTGAGCAGCATGGA
>JAQVGZ010000107.1 GCA_028696455.1 Desulfotomaculaceae bacterium
TTGGCATCAGGAAGTGCCCCTTCCAGACCGTACCCGACCTCAATCCGGGAAACCCGCTCTGCTGGACACACCAGGAGCAAGAGGCCGTTGTTCAGGCTTTTATCCCCAATCCCCCAGCCCCGCAAAATGGCCAGGGCGAATTCCTCAGGCGCCGCCCCGTTGAGACTGTTGATAGTGACCACAACGATTTGGGCCTTTGTTTTTTGCTGCAGGGCAGCGGAAGTTTGCACAATGGTTTGTTCCGTGCTGGCATCAAGCACATTAGCCTGGTCCAAGACGTAAAACTGACTGCTGGGCTGCGGGATAGTGGGGGCTGCGGCCGCCAACAGGGGATAAACTGCCGCCAGGACCAGCCAGGTCAACACGCCAAGAAGGGATATCTGAACAACGGCCTCTTGCTCCTGGTGTGTCCAGCAGAGCGGGTTTCCCGGATTGAGGTCGGGTACGGTCTGGAAGGGGCACTTCCTGATGCCAAGACCGGCCAAATTCAGGACACCTATATGATCCCGTACTTCCAACAAAATGACTTTAATCAGGGGATCCTGAACGGCTACAGCGCGGTTGTCCAAACAGTAGCCAAGGAATATCAGGTCAACGTAGAACTCAACTCACCGCAGCCGGCAGCGGACACACCTGCAGACCGTGCTCCCATGCCGCTCTGGGGGAAAATTTTGATCGTACTTCTGCTCCTCTTGCTGATTTTTTTAGACCAGCGCTTCCTGAACGGGTTTATTCTCGGCATGATTTTAAGAACCACTTTTAGGGGAGGAGGCCGCGGTGGTTTTGGTGGTGGAGGCGGTTCCGGCGGAGGCGGGGGCAGTTCCAGAAGATGGTAGCAACAGAATAAAGACACGACATCACCGGCAGTGCTCATGGAGGAATAAAAAATATATTTGGAACAAAAACAAAAAGCGATACTAGTAGGTGCTAATTTTGACGGTCAGCAGCAATTTTCAGATTCAATGGAGGAATTGTTTAATTTGGCTGATGCATGCGACATAGAGGTAGTTGGCCAAATCACCCAGAATTTGCAGCGTGAGAACACAGCTCATTATAAATAATCACAGGCCCCATAAAAACACCGGCAATTAATTCGCCGTAAGGCGTATAGGCAATCGGGCGAGGCCCATCGGAGTAAAGGTAACCCGTTACCATGCAGGCAACTCCCACCAGGGCAACCAGCCAACTGCTCTTGACGCATATAAATACGCCTAAAAAAATCGCGATGCTCAATAGTATAACGGCTAAATATAACACCGTCCCTGCTCCGAGATCGTCTCTAACAATCGCGCCGCCGATACCTACCGACTCCCTAGTATCCAGCCCGCGCTTAAAATCATAATACTCGTTAAAGATATTGGTGTTTGTTCACGAGTATCAACAGGGTATCCCAAACAGTAATTCGTAGTGCATCCTATCTTCCATATAATACTTTTCAATGGCAGCAAATTCCTTGCCGGTCTTCGATTCGAACCTTTAATCCCCCCCAGTTTTCTTTTCTAGCAACAGCATTCTAACCTTGTCGATGCTGATCTTATTTCCGGCAATTTCTTTCTAGATGGCAAATTTACAGCCGGCCTGATTGCGGGGGAGAAATATTGCTTAAGGGTCAAACCGGTGGATGGGGCTAGAATTTCTTCATTTTTTATCAATAATCAAAAGGCTTCTTAAGCTATCGTTAAAATAGGCTTCAAACTCTTCGTATGCGTCAAATATCTCCAGCAGTGGTACAGCTATACGGTGCATTACCAGCGCGGAAAGCCGGGGGTCATTGATCCGCAAAAGTCCTTTTTCCTGAATTTTTTCGAAAAGTTTAATGATATTCTGTAAAAACTCATCGTGTATACCAGCCAGGCTACCCATTTTATCTCTTCTTATTTTATAAATTAACCTGAGTGCATTTTTATGATCCTGCCAGAGTTCTATATATAGCTTCAATAAAGCATCTACGGTATCCCGGGGTTCAAGGTTGGTTAAACTTAGAATTTTATCCGATGACTTTATTAGTACGGGACGTAGGATTTCAAATACCAAGGCCTCTTTGCTGGGAAAATGACTGTATAAGGTCCCCCGCGAAAAATCAGCCTCCTGAGCTATTTCGTCAAGGCTTACCTCATCTATTCCCTTGTCAGCAAACAAACGAGCGGCTGCCTCAATAATTCGTTCACGCGCCTGCGCTCTACGTCTGCTAATCCGTGAGCTTTTTGAATCCATGCCGCATCAGCCTCACCTTATCCCGATTTTGACCGCCACCATGAAATTATTTCCGGTTGAAGACTAAAACGAAAGTGATAAACTTGTACTCAGCGGTATAAGTTTATACGCAACGGTTTAAACACTTGATACAATTACTTCAGTAGATTTGAGCAATTTACATAGGAGGAACCTGCGATGAAAAGAACCCTGCTGGTAGCAACTTCCGGATTACTATACTTCGTTGTATCCTTGCTAATAATGCTACCTCTGCGAACCTACCCGATTCCCAATTATTTACTATTATTGTTCCCAGTATTACTGGCACTCTTTTTATTCCTTTTTTACAAAATGTCTACTGCTGCGGATGAAGCCCGGGCATATATCTATAGCTTCTTTTCAGCTATTGTGCTATGGCAGGTGGCTGGTGAACTTGCTTCTATTCGAGTACCAGCCGGAGCAATTCTACAGTTAAGTTCAGTAGATATCAAGTTAACGGGCAGTTATATCTATGTAGCTTTAGGCTGGCTCCTTCTCTTTATTCTATGGAAAAGCAAAGCAATACCTGGCCGTTTTAGATTTTTTAGCCTGATCTTTTTAGGGATTTGGACCTTCGAGCTGTATATGGAGAACTACTCAGCTAACATTCCAATTAATTTGATGCCCGTTATTGCCAATATATTTTTAGCCATATCCTTATTATCGTCAATTTGGATTATATATAAGTCACGAAAAGATACCAGCGTACTGCAACAAATTGTCTTAGGCGGGATTCTTTATCTTACAGTCTCCATTATACTTATGTCCGCCGGTCAATGGAAGCAGCCACAAAGCTATTATTTGAAGTATGAAAAATCAAACCTTGAGTACCAGCTTAATCAAATGCAAAATGAACTGGATTATATTAATGATTTACGTGAACAGGAGGGTTATTAATGGATAATTACGCTGATTCTGCCATAACGACAAATAAATATTTAACCAATCAACCAGATTATACTTCTCCTTTGGCTAAGTGGGCCCGAATCTTCGAAATAATCATCCCAATTTATATGATCGGGAAGTCCTGGGGTATTGCTGAAGACAAAAATATTGAGCTTTTTAGAGCTCAATTTCCCGCATTTTTAGTCGATGCCTGCGAATTTTTAAAAAGCCTATTCCAGCTAAACTCTGTTTATTTAGAACGGTTTATCGCTACTACCAGTGGGGCAATAATTGGTTTACTGGTTGTGCTGATCATGTCTGGAGTAACCCATTTCATTCTTAATGATCGAAAATATCTGGACTCGCTCCGTTTTACAGCTGTTACCATGATTCCAATTGCGGTCCTGAACGGAATGCTGTCGCACGGTGTTCAAACGCTGATGAACAGCGCGGGAGCACAATCGTTAGCAACCTTAAAAATGGGGGCGGTTTATTCGCCCTGGGGATACGTAATTCTTAATTACATCTTTTATATGACGTCGCTATGGATGATGGGAGGGCGGACCGGGGTTAACACCTCTCGCCGGTGGTCCTTACTGGTGGCCGGCACTATATTTTTGCTGGTTTATATTGCCTCCGGGTTAATGATTTTCCCTCAAGAATGGCAGGCACTAATCCCGCTGCTGATGGACCGCTGATCGTCTTAAATATAGTAAAGGAGTTCTGAAAATGAATATCGATCGGAATCGTTATATTGACATCAATAAATACACCTTAATCTTAGTCATCATTTATTATTTAATCAGCGTTTTCCTGCTTAAAACGCTACCGTTCGGCTTGATCCTGATTTTCACCGTTTGTTTAATTAATTTGTTCTGCAACCGGTATTATCAGGGCCGTTTGAAGCTGGCCGCTCTTAATTTCCTGCTTCCTGCAGGTGTGGCCGTGTTTACCGCTGGAGCCCTGTTAGAAAAAGTATCGCACGGCACGGAAACAATTCACTTAGTTCTGGTGCTGCTTCTCAGTTTATTGCCGTCTGCCATGCTCTATACCGGGCAAACCACAGTGAAGCCCAGCACAAAAAAGACTATTCCTCTGGTTAAGATCAGGATTGCCGTCCAGGTCCTAGTCTTTACGGTATATGTGACCCTTTCGGCCTGTACCTGGATATTAGGAAGTAAGTCCGAGCTGTATTTCTGGGCCGTAGTGAATATCCTTACGGTATCTATATTGCCATTTTTATTCGGCCGGGCAATTTGCGGTTGGATCTGCCCCAATTCAACCCTGCAGGACGCCCTATATAAAAATTTAAAGTTTAAACGTCCAATCAGTCAGTTACCTGAAGCGATCGAATCCCAGAGTCGTACTTCCGCTATGTATCTCAGTGGGGTAGTAGATAAAAACGCACCCTACCTTCCCTTTACGCTCTTACTCTGCTGGTTCCCCATATTTTTTCTAGAAACAGTTTTTGACCTTACGCAGGCAATATGGTATCCGACTTGTTTCGTCTACGGGCTCTGTATTTTATCCCTGCTCTTTCCCTGGCGTAAGTTCTGTACTCACTTTTGCTGGCTTTCTTCCTATCGCTGTTTAGCAGGACAAAACAGCTTGTGGCGGCTCCGGTTTAATAAGGCCAACTGTAGACAGTGTAAAGTATGTGCAGCAGAAGCGGCTTGCCCGATGCATATTGATATTAGCTGCCTGACTCAAGAAATGCCGGCCACCTGTTGTCTGTGTTTTAGCTGTATGGATGCCTGCCCCGCTAAGGACGTCATAAGCCTGAGGAGGAAAGAAAGCTATGAAAGTATTGTTAGCCGGTGCGACCGGTAATTTAGGTAAAGAAATATTTCAAGTGCTTCGGGAAAAGCAGATAGAGCTAGTGGCAATAGCTCGTAATATTGAATTATTAGAACCATTTAATGATCAGCTGATTGAGGTCTGTAAAGCGGATGTTACCCGGCCTGAGCAATTAAAAGGTATATTCCAAAAGATTGATACCGTGATCTCCACCATTGGCTTGACTACTTATAAGAATAATTTATCCCATCTGGAAGTAGACTACCAGGGCAATCTAAACCTGCTGCAAGAGGCCCGGAAGTCAGGAGTTAAGAATTTTATTTACATCTCCGTATATGGGGTGGATTCTGATTTATCAATATCACTGTTAGAGGCCAAATTTAAGTTTGAACAAGAGCTACAGCACAGTGGCTTAAACTGGTTAATTATTCGTCCCACGGGGTATTTCACAGATATCTCGAAGATCTTTATCCCTTTTGTGCAAAAAGGCTGTGTCTATCTGGCCGGAGGCCAGGAAACAAAATTAAATCCCATCCATCCCCGGGATTTAGCAGAATGGATCGGAGAACATCTATATTTATCCGGGGAAATCATGGATATCGGTGGTCCAGAAGATTTCAGCTATCGTGAGATTGCTGAAATCTGTTTTAAACTGGCCGGTAAACCTACAAAAATCAAAAGCATTCCCCTTTGGGTGTTTGATACCTTGATTAAAATTATCCGTCCTTTTTCCCGGAGCAAATCCAGTTTGATGCAGTTTTCCCGCTGGACGATGACTTCGGAATTTACCGCACCCCATACCGGTACCCGGAAGTTAAGAGACTATTTAATAGAACAGCTGGATAATTCTAAGCGGACTTAAAATTTTAAGTCCGCCCTTGATATATCACTATTCGTCTAAATTGCCAGCACCACACTATTAAAGCCTTCATTATACTTTATAAAAAAAGCAGGCGGACTGTCTCCCCTGTATCTCTACCCGGGGTGCTACGGCGGCCTGCTAATCTATGTTGGGGCGACTGGTTAGACCGCACCCAATGGTTGATGATTATTTCCAGCCTGTAACCTCAAACCAGTACTGGGTTTCCCCATTACAATCTTATTA
>JAQVGZ010000108.1 GCA_028696455.1 Desulfotomaculaceae bacterium
ATTGTCCTTCTTGATAGGTATCCAGCAAAAGCAAATCACAGGATAACTTTTCAGCCGCCAGCACCTGTGCCGCGCTCTGCACACGGACTGCTTTAATTACCGGACAATGTACCCGCTCCTTGAGTTCCCTCATATATGCTTCACTTTCATCTCCATGCAGCTGCACCAGATCTATTACCCCGGTGCTTACTAGTTTTACGATAAATTGAACCGGTTCATTTACAAAAACACCTACCGCCTTAACACGGGAATCAAGCCCGGCTTTTAGAAGACGTGCCTGTTCCGGCGTCACCTGCCGGCGGCTTTGACAAAACACGAAGCCGGCGTAGTCCGGCAGCCAGCGGTTTACCGATGCTATGTCCGCTTTTTTGGTTAAGCCGCAAATTTTGATTTTAGTCATTGGGGATACCCCCGCAGCTTTGCGAGCATTGTCTTCTTGTCCGCACTGCGCATCAGCGTTTCACCGATTAGCACCCCGTTTACTTTTGCCCGGCGCAGCATTTCGATATCGGAGGCTGTTTGAATACCGCTTTCCGCGACAAAAGTAATGCTTTCCGGCACCAGTTTGCGCAGGCGGATACTGTTGTTGAGGTCTACCGTAAAGTCCTTCAGATTGCGGTTGTTAACCCCGATCACCCTGGCCCCGGCGGCCAGCGCCTGTTCAACTTCAATTTCGTCGTGGGCTTCTACAAGTGCGGACAGGCCCAATTCATCGCAGATAGAAAGATAGTCACGAACGGTCTTGGCATCCAGCAGCGCGCAGATCAGAAGAACCGCCGACGCTCCCAGGATTTTGGCTTCATAAATCTGATAGGCGTCCACTATAAAGTCTTTTCGGAGCACAGGCAGCGAAACACTGTCTTTTATTTGTGCTAAATAATCGTCACTGCCCAGAAAATATTCCGGTTCCGTAAGGACGGATATTGCATCCGCGCCGGCCAGCTCGTATTCCTTGGCAATCTGTAGATAAGGAAAGTCAGCCGCGATCAATCCCTTGGCAGGTGAGGCTTTTTTTATTTCACAAATGAAGCTGATCTTCTGTTTGTTTAAAGACTTTTCAAACGGAAAACCGGTAGCGGGATTCATGCGCAGGGCTTCCTTCTTCACTTTTTCCAGCGGCGCCTGCGATTTCTTGCGCTCGATTCTGATTTTAGCGGCTGCCGCAATGGTATTGAGGATCATTGCGTCACCCCGTTAGTCAGCCGGCGAAACTGTTCCAGTTTAGCGGCAGCTTTTCCGCTGTCGATTATATCCTGAGCTAATTGGATACATTCCGGTACCGTGCAATGATCAATACCCAAATAAAGCGCCATGGCCGAGTTCAGCACCACCACATCGCGCCTGGGGCCTCTTTCTTTGCCGGTTAAAATATCCATGGTAATTTGCGCGTTTTCCGCGGGGCTGCCGCCGGCCAAATCCTCAAGCGCGCAGCGGCTGAAGCCAAATTGTTCCGGAGTTATTTCATATGAATTTAGATCCCCATGGCGAATTTCACAGACATAAGTTTCTCCGGTCAGAGTTACCTCATCCATTCCCTCATTGCCGCTTACCACCAGTCCCCGTACCACACCAAGATTGGCCAGCACCCGGGCCAGCGGCTCCACCAGCTTGCGGTCATATACGCCCATTAACTGCATGGTTGCCCCGGCCGGATTGGCCAGGGGGCCCAATACATTGAAAATGGTGCGCACTCCCATCTCCCGGCGGACCGGCGCCGCATATTTCATGGAGGTATGATAGAGCTGGGCAAACATGAAACAAATATTGCCAGCTTTTAATATTTCCTCATTTTGCTCAGGGGTTAGATTAAGGTTGATCCCCAGACACTCCAGGACGTCAGCGGCGCCACTTTTGCTTGATACCCCGCGGTTTCCGTGTTTGGCTACCGGCACCTCGCCGGCCGCGCTCACAAAAGCAGCAGTGGTAGAAATGTTGAAGGTGCCCGTCCCGTCACCCCCGGTGCCGACGATATCAATAACATTGCGTACCGGGTTAATTTTAAGTCCTTTCTCACGCATAACCGTGGCGCAGGCGGTAATTTCCTCCACTGTTTCACCTTTCATTCTCAGCCCGGTCAATAATGCGCCAATTTGCGCCTGGGTAGCCGTGCCGTCCATCATGGCGTTCATGACCACTTTGGCCGTTTCAAAGTCCAGATCCTGACCATTGATTACTGTCTGGATAGCATTCTTGATCATCCTGTTCTCCTCCTATAAATTTAAAAAATTTGCCAAAACTGCCTGACCCAGGGAGGTAATGACGGATTCCGGGTGAAACTGCACCCCATAAACTTTATATTTTTCGTGTTGAACGGCCATAATTTCTCCTATTTCATCTTTGGCGGTTACCTGCAATTGGGCGGGAAGCGTCTTTTCCCGTGCAGCCAGCGAGTGATAACGCGCAGCCTCAATATGCCGGGGCAGCCCGCGAAAGAGCGGACAGGTGTTGTCAAGGCTGATGACGCTCTTCTTGCCGTGCATCAAACGTCTGGCATAAGTAATCTCAGCTCCGAACACTTCACAGATAGCCTGATGTCCCAGGCACACCCCCAGGATCGGAACTCTTCCTGCCAGACGGCGCACCACCTCTTCACAGACGCCGGCATCCTGCGGGTAACCGGGACCGGGTGAGATAACGATGTGAGAAGGATTCAGCGCCTCAATCTCCGGCACGGTCAATTCATCGTTGCGTATTACTCTGATGTCCGGATTGATGCAACCGGCCAGCTGCACCAGATTATAGGAAAAGCTGTCATAATTATCGATCAGCAAAATCATCAGTCATCAACCTCCGCAGCCCTGCATATGGCGTTAATTACCGCCCGGGCCTTATTGCCGGATTCTTCATACTCTTTTTCAGGCACACTGTCGGCCACAATCCCTGCCCCGGCCTGCACATAAACCTTGTCATTCTTTTTGACGGCCATGCGAATGGCGATGCAGGTATCCATATTCCCGGTAAAATCCAGATATCCCAACGCGCCACCGTATATCCCGCGCGGTTCACTTTCCAGCTCGTTGATAATCTCGCAGGCCCTGATCTTGGGGGCGCCGGACAGTGTGCCGGCCGGAAGAACCGCCTCAATGGCGCTGTACCCGTCACAACCGGGAAGTATATTGCTCTCAACCTGAGAACAAATGTGCATGATGGTTGAATAACGATGTATGGCCTGGTAACCGGTGACCTCAACCGAGGAGAACTGCGAGATTTTGCCCAGGTCGTTGCGGCTGAGATCGACCAGCATATTATGTTCCGACAATTCTTTTTCGTCTGCCAGCAGCTCATTTGCCAGGCGCTGGTCCTCTGCCTCCGTTTTTCCCCTCGGCCGGGACCCGGCAACCGGGAAGGTAACCAGTCGTCCGTTTTGTAAACGCACCAGCGTTTCCGGCGAGGAACTCATTATTTCATCTTCATCGATTTTCAAGTAGACCATGTAGGGCGATGGATTCGTTGTCCGCAAAACCCGGTACGCATTTAGCAGACTGCCCCGGTAAGGAGCCACAAACTGCCGTGAAATGACTGCCTGAAAGATATCTCCCTCACGAATGTATTCTTTGGTTCGTTTAACCATCTGGCAGTATTCCTCTTTGCTGACGTTGCAGGTAAATTTGACATTTTTCTCGCTCTTAAGCTGGGGCAGCCTCCGGATATCACTGACCAAGCCGGCCATTTTCTCTAATGCCGCGGTGGCTTTGCCGTAGTTTTCCATCATCCGGTCTGTCTTCAGGTTAACCACAATACAGATTTTCTGTTTGAGATGATCGTAGGCAATCACCTTGTCAAACAGCATCAAATCAAAATCATGGCCTTCGCCTCGCTTAATGGATAATTTGGGCTCGGCGTAATCAATCATGGCGTAGGCCAGATAGCCGACAAATCCCCCGGTAAAAGGCGGCATACCGGGAATCCGGGGAGATTTATAACGCTGATGGATTTCCCGCAATACCTCATAGGGATGGTCGGTTTGAATCTGTTTCAGTTCACCTTCCGCCTCCACAGTAACCACGTGTTCCTTACAGTACACCCGCATCAGCGGGTCCAGTCCCAGGAAAGAATAGCGGCCCCACTTTTCCCCGCCTTCCACGCTCTCCAGCAGAAAACAACGTTTGCTTATGGCTGAGAACTTTCGAAGCAACGTAATCGGAGTAATTAAGTCAGCATAAATTTCCCGGCATATTGGTATAACCCTGTACTCCCCGGCTAGTGTCTGAATGCTCCCGCAATCGGGTCTGATCATGATCACAACCTCATTTCATCTTCCGGTCATCTTCCGGCTCGAAAGTTTTACGGGCAATAAAAATAGCTTTTATCCCTGACAAGGGACAAAAGCATAAACTTCTGCGGTGCCACCCCAATTGACGAATAATCGCCCACTCTTTTTTTGCATACTATCATATGCACCCCACTGATAACGGACAGGGTTCCCGTCGGCATCTACTCCCTACCGGTTTCAAGCCGCCCTCGCAAGTCCATTCAGTATGTTCCGGTATACCGCATTCCCATCAACAGCGGCTCTCTGTGATACTTTCCAATACCTACTTCTCTTGCTCATCGGTTTGATTACTTTAAACTAAAAAACCGGCACTCAAATGAGTACCGGTAATTAACAAACTTACGGCTCACCTCAGCTCTTCTCAACTTGCTATGCTCGACTTCTCTAAAAAAACTCTCAACTCAAACTAAACTATTTAAAACTAACGTGAAAATTATATCATTACAAACTTTTCACTGTCAACGGCTCGCACATACTATTTAATTAAAATGGGATGTGTTCAACAAAAGGGCCTGTGAAAGTCTTTCAAGGACACAGAAGTCCTGCAGGGCGTCGTTTTTGTAGTGAAGCGAGGTGAGGTTTTCGCCCTACATACCAGGACCACCCCCGCCCCAACCGCCAGGCCAGTGCAGAACAAAGTTCTTGTTCAGTCGATGAGTCTGATTACAAAAAAACGCGCTACACTATGTTAATACTATGAATTATACAACTCGAAGTCCAAGGATAACTAGATCCTTTTCTTTACCATCAAGAACAGCCACTTTGGGTAAAAAACCCCACTGTTCAAAATTAAATTTCTGGAATAATTGCAGGCTTGGTTCATTGTGTCCAAAGATGAATCCTAAGATTGTTGTAATTCCTAATGTGGGGGACTCATGAATTGCCTTTTCCAGCAATTTCTTACCTATGCCCTTTCCTCGATGCTCTTCAGCAATATAAATACTAACCTCAGCGGTAGAATAATAGGCTGGCCTGTTATAAAAAGAAGAGAAACTTAACCAACCCAAGGTATTACCCCTGTCCTCTGCAATCCAAATAGGGCGATTATTTGGGTTATGTTCACGAAACCAAGCTAACCTACTTTCAACTGTTACCGGGGTAGTGTCAGCCGTAACCATTCTAGAAGGGACGGTGGAATTATAAATATCTACGATAATGGTTAGATCATTTTCAGTTGCATGTCTTATATTCAAAGTTGTCCCCCCCATTTTGATTATATTAGTCTTCATAAGAATAACCCGCGGATTTAATTGAGCTGGCTTTGCAAATTCTCCCTCAGTAATTTGGGATTTTTGTCATTGCTGCTGTAAGTGTGGCATATCCCCTTATACATTTTCCTGATATTTTCCATTTTTTCTTTGTAGGGCATCGTTTTGGGCAGCAGGTGGAAATCCCGAAGTTGGACCACGGCTGTGATTGAATCCATAGCAAGTTCCACCAAATGCACGCAGCCCATAGCCCCTCCCAGTATTCTCTGCACCTGTTCTTTAATTCCACTTTGGATTTTCAAACCTGCAAGACCTTCCATTTTTGATGCAACTTCATAACATAAATCCCAGGGAACTTTAATTATCTGAGCCTTTGCGGCCAAGATCACCGTAAAATCACTATCAAAGGTTACAGTACTTTTCATCTCGTGGAAGTAGTCCTTGAAATGGACGATAATCTTTATACGATTCGCTGCCCAAGGGGCGCGTGATGCTCATCAGCAACTCGATCAAGATG
>JAQVGZ010000109.1 GCA_028696455.1 Desulfotomaculaceae bacterium
CAAATTCGAAACACAATGTTTCAAAAGCAGCACCTGTTAATTTATCTTTCTTAGGCAAAACAAATTCCCTAAGTATTATTATTAAAAAAGTTTACCCAGTTTAGATGAACGTGAGGCCATTAAATGTGAATTTGATCTTTTCATGTGCTTTTGTGGCATGGATTTTGCTTAATTATTTTTATAAGATTCAAATAATTATCCATAGGTGTGCCACTAGTATTGCTGGGGCTGGCTGACTTTTTAAAAGGTTACGGGATTTTAACAGCTAATAGATTTGATGCGCCAGTTAACTCAATGATTACCACTACCGGTATTTGCTCAACAATCGGTGCCTTTTTCTTGGCTCACAACATTACAGTGGCAGGTCCGGTGACTGCGATAACTTCCTGTGATGATGCCGGGCCAAAGGATGCCAGGTGGGTTGCAGCCTTAATCAAAGGAGTTATCCAGGTTTTTATTGCCTTTTTTGGCGGGTTGTTAGTACCATTCTTGAGGTCTTTGCCTGCAACTGTTACCAACGTTTTAGCAGGCCTGGCGATGCTGACCCTATTTATCACCGCATTTAATATTGCTTTTAGCAACACGAGTAAATTCCAAATGGGCGCCTTCTTCGCGTTTATCGTTGCTTACTCCAACATTACAATCTATATTATCAGCTCTCCGGTATGGGCTTTACTGATTGGTGTACTCGTTTCAGTAATCTTTGAAAGGGAAAATGTTAAGTCTTTTTTAAACCCCGGTGCTGAAACAAGTGGGGTAGCCAGCGCTCAAAGCTAAGATGTAATGTCACAAACGACAGGATAGGAGGGGTAACATGGATGTTCAACGAATTATTGTCGCTATCACAGGAGCTACCGGAGCAATTTATGGTGTTCGATTACTTGAGGCTTTGCAGGAATGCCCGGGGGTGGAGACCCACCTTATCCTGAGCAGTTGGGCAGAAAAGACTATTGCGCTGGAGACAAGTCACACTGTTGAGTCGGTATGTAAAATGGCCAATTTTTGCCACGACCTGCGCAACGTGGGGGCGCCGGTCGCCAGTGGTTCATTCCAAACAAGCGGTATGGCTGTCATACCCTGTAGCATGAAAACACTGGCGGCAATATCCCATGGCTTGGCTGAAAACCTGATTATCCGTGCCGCCGACGTGATGCTGAAGGAGCGAAAGAAACTTATTCTGGTCCCGCGGGAAACACCTCTGAATTCCATCCATCTTGAGAATATGCTTGCGATAACCAGAGCAGGTGCTCAGCTGGTCCCGCCCATGCCGGCTTTTTACAATCACCCTGCTACCATTGACGATTTGGTTAATCATCTGGTCGGGCGGGTGATGGACCAGTTTGGTTTACCAAATAACCTGACGCTCCGCTGGGGCGAGGTGGGTTTGGTTGGCCAGCGGCCGGCAAAGGCAAACGAAGAAAGTAAGGTTGCTAAACTCAATACTGGAGCAAATAGTAGCTCAAGCGTTTAACGCTATGCAATTAAAATTAAAAGAAATTGTCAATCAGTTTCTACTCCCACTTTTTACTGGTGGGAGTAATTTAAAATGATGGATAAATTTACGATAAGAAGAGCGTTTAAAAAAAATTATAATTAACTTATAAAATATGAAATATCTAAAAAAAATAGGTAGGTAGTGCGGGGTTGGTTTGAAATGAAACCGACTCTTTCAATTTTTATAAACTAAGGCCCAAAGTCTTTGTATGAACCATGAGTTTCATAGGACTGTGTCTGGCACGGTATTTGAATTATATAATGTAAGCTCCTTTTGAGTTTCAAGGTTGGATACCAGCTTATGAGAAAATTGATAGGCTGGTTTTTATTGATGCCTATGAAGAAGGCAAGTAAGGAAAAATATTACCTAATTGGTGGTGGGCAAATGAAGCTATCGCAATTGTTAAAAATAGACCAGGTAGAGGATAATGTTGAAAAAAAGGGTCCTGTTGATTTTACGACACATAATATTGAATATCCAATCCCGGAAAATAATTTTGAGCGGGCGGGTGAGGCTGCCAGTGTTATCAAAAGAGTAATGACCAATTTAGGAATGGACACGTCAGTGATCCGCAGGGCTGCAGTTGCCGCCTATGAGGCTGAAATGAATGTGGTTCTCCATGCCAGTCAAGGATTAATAACTGCAGTAATTACACCCACCATTTTGGTTATAAAATTATTGGTTAGGTGAGGTGTTACTATGAAGTGCGTGGAATTGGTCAAGGCATTAAACTTGAGTGTATAACCCCAGCAGAGATTGACCCTTCCTTCGAAGTTGCAGGCTGCTATTGCGGAGACTTATTAAGTTATGTCATGGCCCATGCTAAAGAAGGTGATGTCTGGTTGACGAGCCAAACCCATCAAAATATTGTGGCCGTGGCAGTGCTTTTGAATTTACCATGCATCATTTTAGTTGAAAATAAGCTTCCCAATGAAGATACCCTGTCTAAAGCGCAAAGGGAGGGCATAGTCCTATTGGGTTCTTCCGACAATGCCTTTCAACTTTCAGGGCGCCTGTATGCCCTGGGCCTGGGCAGGTGAAGAGCATGCGTGAGTGGGCTATCGATTTGCACATTCACACCATCCTTTCACCCTGCGCGGGAGAGGACATGACCCCGCCGCAGGTATTGCTCCGGGTAAAGGAATTGGGGATCGAAGCGATTGCTGTTACCGACCATAACTCGGCCGAAAATGTGAAGGCCTTTTATATTAAAGGGAAGGAGTTTATCGCCCTGCCCATTCCGAAGAAAACCGGTATGGGAGAGGAAGCCTGACTGAATACCGGTAGTGGTAATCATTGAGTTAACTGGCGCATCAAATCTATTAGCTGTTAAAATCCCGTAACCTTTTAAAAAGTCAGCCAGCCCCAGCAATACTAGTGGCACACCTATGGATAATACTGCGGCAAAACCAAAGACGGGTTTTACAAATAGAGGGGCATAAAATAGATCACCCATTGCCATTTTTGACTTCATGAGGTACATGCTTACAATTACGCCAACAACCATTGCCTTGTTTAACCCAGACGGCAACTTACTATGCAGCGCCGTCCCAATGTTTATCAAAACTATTTCGGATGGACAATGCATTGATGTAAACAATAGTTTTCTTAGTGTTTTCGGTTATACCAGTCAAGAGGTTATTGGCCGTACAACAATGGATTTGAATATTTATGCAGAGCCGGAGGATCGTGCTAAAGTAATACAGATAGTTATGGAACAGGGAGTTATTCATAACCTGGAAGTTAACTTCCGCATGAAGTCAGGAGAGGTACGTATAGGGCTGTTATCAGCAGACATCATTGAACTTGGCGGCAAGCGATGTATCTTAAGCGCTATAAATGATATTACTGAGCGCAGGCAATTGGAAAAAGAGATTGCCCGCCTTGACCAGTTGAGCCTTGTGGGGGAAATGGCTGCCGGTATCGCTCACGAGATCAGAAACCCAATGACCACCGTACGAGGTTTTTTGCAGATTTACAGAAGTAAAAAGGAGTTTAACCAATATAAGGAATACTTTAGTCTCATGATTGAGGAACTGGACAGGGCAAACTCAATCATTACAGAATACTTATCCATTGCTAAGAATAACGCAGTGGAGTTAAAGTTGCAGAACCTTAATTTGATAGTGGAAGCCCTGTCACCTTTGATTGTAGCAGATGCAATGAACTCTGATAGATTTGTAAACGTGAAACTGGCGGACATTCCGGATTTGTTACTGGACGAGAAAGATATTCGCCAGCTTATTTTAAACCTTGTTCGTAACGGGCTGGAAGCAATGCCCATTGGTGGAAGCTTAACTATAAGAACATTTATGGATAAAGAAGAAGTTGTTCTATCAGTGCAGGACCAGGGGGAAGGAATTAAACCTGACGTGCTTGAGAAAATAGGTACACCTTTCTTTACTACTAAAGATTATGGAACGGGTTTAGGACTTGCGGTTTGTTATGGCATTGCGGCCAGGCATAACGCAAAGATAAAAGTAGAAACCAGCGCCAATGGGATAACTTTTCTCGTACAGTTCAAAAAATGTAATGAATAACAAGTTATATTCATTGTCTATGCTTAGTATTAGGAGAATTTTACCGGAAAAAATCCAGCAGGTGATTTTAGCTGAAGTATCAAGGGATGGTTTGATCTCTGCGCTCACGCTATTTGACCGCAAAATCTAAATTCATGTCCGTCACAAAGCTCATTAACCCTGTCCGGGAGAATCCAGGGCAGGGTTTTTAGCTACCAATCCTCAGGAATGTTTCAAATTCGAAACACAATGTTTCAAAAGCAGCACCTGTTAATTTATCTTTCTTAGGCAAAACAAATTCCCTAAGTATTATTATTAAAAAAGTTTACCCAGTTTAGATGAACGTGAGGCCATTAAATGTCGAATTTGATCTTTCATGTGCTTTTGTGGCATGGATTTTGCTTAATTATTTTTATAAGATTCAAATAACTTTGAATCTTTTAGTTAGGAGTTAAGCCTAACTCAAAAACCATTCTGAAAGGGGTTTTACCATGTCGAACAATTACTTAGAAAGTCTGAGGACCACCATCGATCACCTGAGATCCACGAACCGATTGTTGGAGACCGATGTGGAGGTTAATCCGGAACTGGAGATGACAGGCATCCAGAAGCAGTTTGACGGGGGGTTGCCCATTCTTTTCAACAAAGTGAAAGGCTACCCCAACGGACGTCTGTTTACCAACCTTTACGGCGACGGGAATTTGATTGCCGATATCTATGACGCCGGAGACGAGAGAACATTCAAGTGGAGAATTCTCGAAGGCATCCGCAATCCGCTTCCGCCCCGCGTAGTGAAAGATGCTCCGTGCCAGGAAGTCGTTGTGGACAAGAACATCGACGTATGGCCCATAATCCCTATGATCAAGCATACCCCTTCCGACCCGGGAAGGACTTTAGGGGGCGGCAACACGCTGGCCACAGGCAAGTGGTTCGGGGGCGGCACCCATATCAGCTACAATCGAATGTTCTTCAGGGGCCCCGACTTCTCCACGTTTCAGATCTCACCCGGCTCGCGCACCGACATGATCGCGTCCAAATTTTACCGGAAAGAGCTGATCCCGTTGACCATCAACATGGGGGTTCCTCCTGCATGCACATTAATGGCCGGTGCGGGATTCGTCTACACGATCCTTCCTTACGGCTGCGACGAGCTGGGCGTAGCCGGTCGGGTGCAGGGTTTCCCGGTAGACATCGTCAAGGCGAGGACCGTCGACGCCTATTCCATCGCCCAGGCGGAATACGTGATCGAGGGCTACCTCGACACAACCCAGAAGGTGTGGGAGAGCGAACTCGCGGAGCGTGACCAACGGCAGGGCGTATACCCGTTCCATCCGGAATGGTCGGGATACATGGGCAAGGCCTACAGGACTTACAAGTTCCAGGTGACAGCAGTGACCCACCGGAAGGACAAACCCATTTATTATCCCCTGTGCGTCCACAGCTATGACGACCACAACATCGACACCATGGTGAGAACAGCCTCCTTCTTCGAGCTTGCAGAACGGGTCTGCCCGGGACTCACCGTGGATACCAACATCCCGATGGCAATTCCCGATTGGGGCGGCGTGATTTTCCAGGTGAAGAAGCGCAGGCAGCGGGATGAGGGGTTTGTGAAGAACATCCTCTCCACAGCTCTCTCCTGCTCCATCGGCGCGCGCATTGCTATCGCGGTGGATCCGGACATTGATATCTACAGCATGGATGACGTCATGTGGGCCATTGCGACCCGGGTGGATGCGAAAGATGATGTTATGATCGTGTGCCCGGGAGGGGCCGGCCAAACCTTCCAGCCGGCAGAGAGAAGCTCGGCGGGAGAAAAAGACTGGACCCAGACCAACATCAAGTTCTCCGGCGCCATTGCGCTCGACGCCACCGTGCCGCACCGATACGTGGATGCCTTT
>JAQVGZ010000028.1 GCA_028696455.1 Desulfotomaculaceae bacterium
CTGTTCTGGCCAACCTCGTGGCGGTTCCCCTGGTTGGATAAATTATGTTTCTAGGTATTTTGGCCGCAGCCGTGGGCTTGCTCTGGCTACCTCTAGCGGACTTTGTTAATATTAGTAATGGGATATCTATAGACTTGTTTATGAGACTCGTGTCATTTTTTCAAGGGTTGCCTGGCGCAGTGATCTATGTGCCTACACTGCCTTTGATTTTAGGAGTACTTTGGTACACAGGGCTAATCTTTACCAGCCGTTTTGTGGCAGTGGGATGTAGTACAGATTTAAGGGATCGGCATAAAGGTTTGGTTGCAGTGGGATTAGCAACTAGTGTTGCGCTTCTCATAATCTGGCCGTGGGGCGGCGGGAATAAGTTGATAGTCCACTTTCTGGATACAGGTCAGGGTGACAGCATCCTGATTCAAACACCGGGTGGGAGGACTATGCTGATCGATACTGGTGGTTGGAGGGGTGAATATCAAACCGGTGAAGGGGCCGGTGAGCAGGTGGTAACGCCCTACCTGCGCAGAATTGGCGTCCGGCATCTGGACGTCTTAGCCTTGACCCACCCCCACGAAGACCATTGTGGAGGGGCAGCGGCAGTGTATAAAAACTTTCCTGTCGGGCTAGCTCTGGTGCCACAAGTTGATCATAAGATTTATGACAGCGATACGGCAGCAATAGAAGCAACTGATGTTAATCAGGGGGAAAACCCCTTTTCCGAAGAAGAAATACCTGTAGCATACACCTCACTGCTCAATAAAATGATACGAAGTGATACGTTTGTAAGGACAGCCGGGGCTGGTGATACCCTGAAACTTGATCACGAGGTTAGCCTGGAGGTCCTCTCACCTCCGGAGATTACCAGAGGCTATGATTCATTTCTAAATAACCGTTCTCTTGTCCTAAAGCTTACCTACAGACATAAATCCTTTATTTTTACTGGTGATATGGAAATAGAGGCCCAGGCTCACTTGCTCCAAAGAGAGACGGACCTGGAGGCAGACATCTTAAAAGTACCCCATCACGGCAGCAGGTTTTTACTGCCGGAACTGGTGACGCAGGTAAAACCAGAAATTGCGGTAATTACAGTCGGCGCTCATAATAACTTTGGCCATCCGGCCCAGACTACTCTGGATTTGCTCTACAGTAACGGGGCAAAGGTTTTCCGCACTGATCAGAACGGGGCGGTGATTATTAAAACAGACGGGCTCAATTTAGAAACGCAAACAGGTCGGAAGGCTTCCAGTGCGCTCTAAAAAAGCTGGCGTAGTTCCGCCAGCTTTTCAAACTTTGCGTCTTGGCCTTAGGGCTGTTAAGTATTTTTTAAGACTATATTGACCAGTTTTCCAGGCACAGGGATTACTTTGATTACCTGTTTACCTTCTATTAGCTGCTGCACCCTTGGCTCCTGCAGCACTTTGTCCCGCAGTTCATCTGCGGAAAGCCCTGCAGGGACCAGGAGGCGCTCGCGCACTTTTCCGTTCGTCTGCACAACAATTGTGATCTCATCATCTATAATGGCCTGCGGGTCATATACAGGCCACGATTGTCTGTGGATGCTGCCTGCGTGCCCGGTGGCCTCCCATATTTCTTCGGTAATATGCGGGACAAAGGGAGCGAGTAAAATCAACATTATGTCTATCGCCTCCCGTAATACAGCCGGGTCACGATCGGTCTCTGGGATATCTTTATACTGGTACAGAGCGTTCACCAGCTCCATAATCGCACTTACAGCGGTATTGAAGTTAAAACGGGCGCCAATATCCTCGGTCACTTTTTTGATTGTGCTATGCGTTACCCGCCGCATCTCCCGGTTTGCGCCTACCAGCTTGGCGTTAGGACCGCCAGCCGGCGCTTTTTTTAGATCTTCCGCCAGAGAGGCCACTAGGCGCCAAACCCGGTTCAAAAACCGGAAAGAACCCTCGACCCCCTGGTCGCTCCATTCCAGGTCTCGCTCCGGGGGAGCCGCAAAAAGTATAAAAAGCCTGGCAGTATCAGCCCCATAGCGGGCTATAATATCTTCGGGGCTGATTACGTTGCCCTTGGATTTAGACATCTTGGCCCCGTCTTTTAATACCATTCCCTGGGTCAGCAAGTTGGAAAACGGCTCCTGAACACTAACCAGCTTTTGATCATACAGTACTTTAGTAAAGAACCTGGAGTACAACAGGTGCAGGATGGCGTGCTCTACCCCCCCGATATACTGATCAACAGGCAACCAGTAATCCACGTTGGCTTTGTCCCACGGGCCGCTTTCTTCATACGGACTGGTATAGCGATAATAATACCAGGAGGAGCACATAAAAGTATCCATAGTATCGGTCTCCCGTTTAGCGGGCTGGCCACAAACCGGGCAAACGGTATTAACAAACTCCGGGTAATCTGACAGAGGGGATTGCCCGGTCGGCTTAAACTCAACTTCCCGGGGCAACAGCACGGGCAGTTCATTTTCAGGGACAGGAATAGTCCCGCAAGTATCGCAATAGATAATCGGAATCGGCGCGCCCCAGTAACGCTGGCGGGAAATCAGCCAGTCTCTGAGACGGTAATTGACCCGGAATCGACCTTGCCCTGTTTCTTCCAGATAAGCCGTAATAGCCTTAATGGCCTCTTTATTGGTCATTCCATTAAACTGACCGGAGTTAACCAGAACACCTTCCTCTTCATAAGCTCCCGTCATGGTATCAGGATCCAACTCTTCACCAGGCGGCTGAATCACCACCCTGATCGGGTAGTTGTACTTCTTGGCAAACTCGAAATCCCGCTGGTCATGCGCCGCCACACCCATCACACACCCGGTGCCGTACTCAAGTAAAACGTAATTTCCGATTAGCACAGGCACTTTTTCCCCGGTCAACGGGTTAATACAATAAGCCCCGGTTGGGAGGCCGACTTTTTCTACTTCGTTGGAGGTACGGTCTATCTCGCTCAGATTTTGCACATTGCGGACGAATTCCTTTACTTCCCTCTCCCGCCCGGTACCGGCAGCAAGTTTTTCTACCAGCGGGTGCTCTGGGGCCAGAACCATATACGTTACCCCAAAGATAGTGTCAGGGCGGGTGGTAAAAACGGTGATAGTCTCATCATGGCCGTTAATTTTAAAGTCGATCTCCGTGCCTTCGCTCCGGCCGATCCAGTGCTCCTGCATGATCTTAACTTTTTCAGGCCAGCCTTCTAGCAAGTCAAGGTCCTCAAGCAGGCGCTCCGCATATTGGGTAATCTTAAAAAACCACTGGACCAGCTCCCGCTTTTCCACCGGCGTCTTACACCGCTCGCAGCCTCCGTCTTTAACCTGCTCATTGGCCAGCACCGTGGCGCAGTCCGGGCACCAGTTAACAACAGCATACTTTTTATACGCCAGTCCTTGATGATATAACTGAAGAAACAACCACTGAGTCCAGCGGTAATAATCAGGATGACAGGTGGCAACTTCCCTGTTCCAGTTATAACTGATCCCCAGTTGCTTAAGCTGCGTGCGCATATTGTCAATATTATCCACAGTCCAATCTGCCGGGTGGATGTTACCATGCTTGATAGCTGCATTTTCAGCCGGCAGTCCGAAGGCGTCCCATCCCATTGGATGTAGTACGTTATAGCCCGACATCGTTTTGTAGCGGGCAACTACATCGCCTATGGAATAATTCCGCACATGCCCCATATGTAACTTCCCAGAGGGATAGGGAAACATTTCCAGACAATAATACTTTGGCCGATCAGAAAAATCAGGCACAGTATAGAGATTACTAGCAGCCCAGTTGGCCTGCCACTTTTTTTCTATTTCTTGAAAGTTATACTTCTCCTTCAATCTACAACCTCCTCATCTGTAAAGGGTAAGCAAGTCAATTATTTATTGATTTAATCTTAGCTTAAGGTCTTTTATCCATTTGCAGATTTTATCATAAAAATGTATTTTACTCAAGGCTAGCCGCTTTACGCAAAACACAACTATAAAAGACAAAACCCCCTTATCTCTGTTCGAGAAGAGAGGTTTCTGCTTGGTATTTATTCTGTTGACTGCTAATCGTTTTTTAAAACTATTATATCATCATTCTTATAGACTTTTATATACTAACTGGGACTTCAACTATCCGCGCATCACCCCATAGACGTTCGAGTTTATAAAACTTTCGCTCAGCTTCCTGAAAGACGTGTATGATGACATCACCATAGTCCAGCAGCACCCAAGTACCTTCTCTAAAACCCTCCCGGCGCAAAACAGTTACACCCTTTTTTTCTAGCTCTTTTTGAATGTTTTCTACAATTGCCTTTACCTGAGTGTTCGAGCGTCCACTGCAGATTATGAAATAGTCAGCAACGATTGATATTTTATCAATATCAAGAATGGTAAGGTCTTGTGCCTTTTTGTCTTCTGCCGCCTGCACCGCAATATTAACCATTGCCTGTGGACTTAAAGACAATGTCACTCCTCCTTATTACTATTTACAAATACAATAGTGGTAAAAATTAAGAGAAAACCTCCCTGATGGAGGTTTTCTATCTCATCGATCTTCTCGTGGCTTTGCTTCATTAACGGTAATAATCCTACCATTAAGATCAGTCCCATTCATTGCAGCGATCATATTATCTGCATCCTCATCCCGGACTTCTACAAAACCAAAGCCACGGGAACGACCAGTCTCACGATCAGTAATAACGCGGCTACTTACAACCTCACCATGTACTGAAAAAGCATCGGCAAGATCTTCAGCTTTTGTAGCCCACGGCAAATTCCCCACATACAGCGTACGCGACATTAAATAATCACCTCTTTCCCTTACGAGACTTTTAATAGAGCTATTATCTGCAAAAGGACATATCCTAATGCAATGTTAGCCGGGCAAAGATTTTCCAAATATTATTGTTTATACAATTTATGCTTGGCTATATAGTCTTCCACAGGTTCGGGTAGCAGGTATTTTATCGTCATCCCCTCACGTACACGTCTTCTGATATCCGTTGAGGATATCGCCAGCGCGGGCACTTCCATGCTTATAATCCTTCTTTTTGGACAATGAAGAATATGCCCAAGTCTATCCCACAACTTATCTAACTGGTAGCTTGGTCGGGTTACGGCGATTATGTAGCACAAACTTAGCAACTGTTCAACGCTTTTCCAGGTCAAAATATCTAATACAGCATCTGCTCCAGTGATGAAATAAATTTGTGCACCTGGATACATTTCTACTACAGATTGCACTGTATCAATTGTATAAGAAAAACCCGGGCGATCCACCTCCATAGAAGAGGCATGAAAATAATGGTTGGAGGCAGTTGCCAGAACAGTCATTAAATAACGATCCTGTGAATTTGTTATATTATAATTAGATTTATGAGGTGGTCGGCCTGTTGGAACAAAGATAACCTGATCTAATCCTACTTCATCCCTTGCTCCTTCAGCAGAAACTAAGTGGCCGTAATGAATTGGATCAAACGTTCCACCCATAATTCCAATTTTAGAAACATGGTTCAAAGCATTACTCATAACTTAAATTCTACAATTTAAAGATACGAAAAGCAAGTAAGATGTCGGGCTTTGTGCAATTTTTTGCCAAAAAAATTGCACATTTGTTTAAGCAAATAAATCTTATTACTTATATAAAATTAAATATTTAGTACCATGTTATTGCGATGCACTACTTCATCATAGTCTTTACGTCCCAGAAGACGGGCGATATCTTTAGTGTGAGCACCTTTTATTTTTTCTATGTCACTGGAAGAGTAACTGACGAGTCCCCTGGCTAGTTCCATCCCGTCCGGGCCAATAATACTTACTGTGTTACCCAGTTCGAAAACACCCTCGACTCCAACCACACCAGATGGCAACAGGCTTTTCCCCTGGCCCGACAACGCCTGGGCCGCCCCTTTGTCTATAAATATTTTTCCGTGCACGGTAGAACTATAGGCTATCCACTGTTTTTTGTTCTCAAGCTTGTTGTCCAGTGGCCAAAAAATCGTTCTATCCCTTTCGCCGGCGATAACCCTACGCAATACGTCCTTCTTCCAGGCCCCGGCAATTACTGTAACCACTCCAGAGTGCATGGCAATCCGGGCAGCCTGCAATTTCGTAGCCATTCCTCCGGTCCCCATACAACTGCCGGTCTCCCCGGCTAGCTCCTCGATATCCGGAGTTATTTCACTTATATCCTCAAGAAGTTGAGCAGCTGGATTTTTACGAGGGTCTGCAGTATAAAGACCCTCCACATCAGAAAGCAAAAACAATATTTCAGCTTCAACCAGTCCTGCAACGAGTGCCGAAAGGTTATCGTTGTCACCCAGTTTGATTTCATCCACAGCCACAGTGTCATTCTCATTAATCACCGGAATCACACCAAACCGGAGCAAAGTACAAAGGGCATTTCTTGCATTCAAGAAACGCCGCCGGTCAGAAAAGTCTTCCCTGGTTAGCAACACCTGTCCTACGGCCACGCCATATTCAGCAAATATTTTTTCATATATATGCATTAATGCACCCTGGCCGACAGCAGCCGCCGCTTGTTTTTCAGGAATTGTTTTAGGCCGGCCCTTTAGACCCAACTTACCGGCGCCAGCGCCAACTGCACCGGAGGTGACCAGGAGTACCTCTTTGTCCTGGTTATACAGGTCAACTAATTGACGTACTATACTCTCAATTTGAGAAATATTAAGCTTTCCATTTGGATGATTAACCGAACTGGTTCCTACTTTCACTACAGCCCGCTTAAATGTTTTAATAATGCGATGTTGTTCTTCCATATATTGCCTCACTCAAGGTCATCTGTTTTTGTCAGATCTTAAATAGTATATCACATATTAAGTTCCTTGTTAAAAGCCGAATGAAGACATCAGCCTGCACGGATCAATTGATATACTCAAATTCAAATTTGCCTATCCTAACAGTATCCCCTTCCTTAGCTCCGGCAGTTTTTAGGGCGCTATCGATACCTATTCGACTAATTATTCTTTGCAGGCGCTCAACCGACTCCTCTTGATTCAAGTCAGTCATGGCCACATGCCGCTCAACTTCTTGTCCCCTAACAATAAAAGAACCTTCTTCCCGGCAGATTGTAAATCGTGGCTGAAACCGGTGAATAACCGTTTCCTGGGTTTCTACGACAGAGGTCAGTTCAGCCGGAAGCTCCTCAAGCATATCTGCTACTTGATATATGAGCGCATTTAGACCCCTACCGGAGACAGCCGACACCGGGAAAATTTCATACTTGTCTCCATAGTTATCTCGTACCTTCAACAGGTTTTTCGTTGCACTATCTAAATCGATCTTATTAGCAGCAATTACCTGAGGTTTCTTAGCTATGACAGGATTGTACAGCAACAGTTCCCGGTTGGTTACCTTGAAGTCATCAACTGGATCACGCCCATCGCTGCCTGCTGCATCGAGAACATGAATTAGAAGGCGTGTGCGTTCTACATGTCGTAAAAATTCGTGGCCCAATCCGGCACCAGTATGGGCGCCTTCGATCAGACCCGGTATATCTGCAATAACAAAGCTACGTCCATCCTCTAGCCGCACAACACCAAGGTTTGGGCTAACTGTCGTAAAGGGGTAATTTGCTATCTTCGGTCTGGCCGCAGATACTTTGGATATTAAGCTAGATTTCCCGGCGTTAGGAAACCCAATCAACCCGACATCTGCGAGCAATTTGAGCTCAAGACTCAGCCAGTGTTCTTCGCCCGGCTCCCCCTTTTCTGCTATCCTTGGTGCTTTATTATTGTGTGTCGCAAAATGAGCATTGCCCCGGCCACCACGGCCACCACGGGCTACCACAACTTCCTGGCCGTCCTTGACCAGGTCTGCAATCATAACGCCATTTTCAGCATCTCTTATTATAGTGCCTACAGGCACACGGATAATTAAGTCTTTTCCAGAGACACCATTCCTGTTTTTACCTTCACCATGGCGGCCACGTTCAGCCTTATAATGCCTTTTATAGCGAAAGTCCACCAGCGTGCGTAGTCCCTCATCAGCACTAAAGATAACGTCTCCACCACTACCCCCATCACCACCCCAGGGACCACCTTTAGGAACATACTTTTCCCGACGCATGGCAACACAACCGTTGCCACCGTCTCCACCTTTGACAAATATTTTTGCCTTATCATAAAACATTAAGATCACCTGCTGATAGTTTAACCATTTTTAGCTTCTTTGCGAGGAAAACTTAAAAATATTTCTATAACACCATTTGTCATTGCCAGGTTAACCCTCCCGCCTGGCGGATCTATAAGTTCCCCTATTAACGCAAGCCTGGCTTCAAACTGGTTCAGATTAATTTGAGGTGGTTTAGGGAAAAGCAAGCGGCAGATATATTTTTTATCACTTTCGCTAAAAACGATCTCCAAATTTCTTCCCTTAATCTCCGGTGAGGCCATCGCATCAAGAGCACAGCCAATGGTATGCTCAATTGCTTCCCCGACCACACTGCCCGAAGCCCCACATCCGGCAAAACTTGAATTCATTATTAACTCAATATCTATTTGATATTTTGCAGCTCTATTTAAACCCGACAGCAAGGCGAGGGTGATTGCAGGAACCTTTACAAGGCTTGTTTTACTTGATCTCGCTATTTCCATGCTGACCTGCCTGATGTACTCCTGCACGCGCTCAACTTTATCTAGCTGCAGTAATCCGGATATAACTTGCAAGTGATTTAAAAAATCGTGTCTTTGTACCTGAACAATTTCAACAAGATTATCAAGATTCAAGCCCATGCCCCATTTCTATGCAATTGCAGCTTATCCAATACAACCCGTTGTCCAATTAATAAGCGGCCCCTGTCTGGGACCGCTGATTTCAAATCTATACAACTGCTGGCTCCGGCGGGTTCACACTAACAGTTTTTTTGTCCCGGCCCTTTCGTTCAAAACAAACAATGCCATCTACTGTTGCAAACAGAGTATCATCCCTGCCCTTACCAACGTTGGTACCCGGGTGGATCCTTGTGCCGCGCTGGCGGACCAGGATGCTGCCGGCTGATACAAACTGACCATCTGCCCTCTTCACACCAAGCATCTTGGGCTGTGAATCACGGCCATTTCGTGAACTGCCTACACCTTTCTTATGTGCCATATTACTCACCTCCAGCAAATTATGATTAAATATTTCAACGTTTACCTACGGTTAAGCCTCATTTTTAGGCCTCAATTTTTTCTACAGTAACTTGAGTAAAAGCCTGCCTGTGACCTTGCTTGCGGCGATAATTTTTTTTGGCCTTATACTTAAAAACGATTATTTTTTTGCCTCTGCCGTGCCGGACTACTTTTAATAATACTCTAGCTCCCTCAACTAGAGGGCTTCCGGCTTTTAGTTCGCCATCTTTAACCACAGCCAAGACTTTGTTAATTTCCACCGTTTCATCAAACCCGGCAGGTAACTTCTCAACATACAGCGTATCACCTTCCTGGACCCGGTACTGCTTGCCGCCAGTTTCAATAATCGCATACATAAATAATATACCCCCATAATTTCAGGACTCGCCGGAATTCAGGTACGGAGGCGGAACCCCGTTTTAAACTCTAAACCTGTCCCGAGCGGTAATAACTGCAAGTACGAACACCTACGATATTAAATTTTAACATATCAAGTGAAATTGTCAAGGTTTCTATTCATCAATCAACCTTTATCATGATAGCCAACCAGTAGATTCTGGGTGACTGTCTCCATTAGTCTTACCAGTGCGGTGTCGCATGTAGCCATCACGGTAAGGAGAAACGATGTTATCGGGCAGTTATAAAGACTTCACCGGCCGGGCTTTGGCATAAGTACGGAATACCTTGCCTACTTCTACCGGAATGGTCTCACCCACGAACCCCCCGCCTCCCTCAATATTCAGAATGAATCCATTGATCCGTGCAATACCGTCATTTAAATTGGATACATGGGGTTCTTCCACCCTAACCTCCAGAATATCACCGGGTTTTACCGGCAGAGTATTGGCCCGGAGGTCGTCGTTATCCTGAATTGGTTTAATTGTTATTGATTCAATATGATGAGCAGCTGAGCCACGAATATATAAGCTCTTATTTGTTTTATTCTCCAAATCCCGCAGGTTAACGCCACCGCTACCGATCAACCGTGCCGCCACAAGCGGGTTAGCTTCAACCAGGATGGTATCTGCTAAAGTCTGGCGGGCCACGTTATATATTTGATTTTTAAAGTGGATTCCTAACGTCTCCTCAGAAAGCACTTTTCCCCTTCCCTCACAATAGGGACACGGCTTTTGCAATACTTCAGACAGGCTTGGCCGTATCTTTTTGCGGGTCATCTCCACCAAACCAAGCTGGGTAATATCAAGGATATTGGTCTTAGTTTTATCTTTTTTTATTTCTTCCTCTAAAGCTCGCAGCACTTCCTGGCGGTGCTCTTCTTTCATCATATCAATAAAATCAACAATAATAATTCCACCGATGTCACGCAAACGAAGCTGTCTGGCGATTTCCCTGGCAGCCTCCAGGTTGGTCTTGAGCACGGTGTCTTCTAGGTTGGTGGTTCCCACATATTTGCCCGTATTTACATCCACCGCGGTTAGTGCTTCAGCCTGGTCGATCACCAGGTAGCCACCGCATTTTAGCCACACTTTTCGCTTAAGTGATTTATCAATTTCCTGTTCTATACCGTACTCTTCAAAGATATTCTCACGATCATCATAGAACACTTTTACTTTTAAGTGCGGTCCGGTAATATCCAAGAGGTCAAGCACCTTCTCATACTCATAGCGCGAATCCAGGATTAGACGATCAACGTCTTCAGTAAAAACATCCCTCAAGATACGCTGAACTAAAACCAGATCCCTGTGCAACAGGTTCGGCACCGGGCCCTGGTTAGATCTATTGAGGATTTTTCTCCATAGTTTGGTTAAAATATTAACATCCTGATAAAAATCCTCTTCTTCGATACCCTCGGCCACCGTCCGGACTATTACACCAACACCTTCAGGCTTGACCCTGGCAGCAATATCTTTTAAGCGTTCCCGTTCTTTTTCTGATTCTATCCGCCGGGAAATACCGATATAGTCAACAGATGGCATTAGGACCAGAAATCGTCCCGGTAAAGTGATATGAGTAGTCACCCTGGGTCCCTTAGTACCGATGGGTTCCTTAACAATTTGTACTACTAATTCCTGCCCTTGTTTGAGAATATCACAGATATTAATTCCCAGCGCCGAGCCTGCCTGACCACTTCCTTCCATAGACCTGGGCGGCAGCGCATCTTCCACGTATAAAAAGGCGTTTTTTTCCAGGCCAATATTTACAAATGCAGCCTGCATGCCTGGTAGCACATTTTCAACCCGTCCCTTAAAAATATTTCCTACCAGGCGCTGGTTAACCGACCGCTCAATATATATCTCCACAGGTATTTTATCTTCTAAAACAGCAACCCTGCTTTCTTCTTCTGTTACATTGACAACAATCTCCCTTAACATAAAACCTTTCCTCTCTTGCCTAGGCTCCTCAGCATTCACCAAAGTGTCTTTTTTATTTGTCCATCCATTGTAAATAAGCCAGTTCTATTCAGGATAAATCTTTCAGCTAAAGGCAAGGGGTTAACAGTCTGAAAAGCTTCAATTACTTCTTCAATTCTAATATTGCCTCTACTGCCCGCTTTTAGCTCCACATTGATAATAATTTTACCACTTTCAGATCTGCCTGACATATCAAAAATACCCGGACGAATATTGAACTTCATTTTCCCTCCGGCCTTATTCTTTCTTTCAACCCATACTTCCGTGCGATCCAAAAAGGTAGCAATACTCTCATCTATTTTTTTCTGGTCTAACTGGCATTTTAGTTTAGCCACAGCACGATAGGTAGCACGCTCAACACCAGCCATTAAGCCCGGGGAATGTTCCGAAATCATACGTACTTCGAGTAACTGGATTCCTTCTGGTAAAGTACTGGAAAGTGCTTTTAAAACTTCACCCGCTGTTATATCCGCTGTCAATTCAAGGTCAACGTATTCCACCTCGCCAGCTATACCCACACCAAGCGGGGCGGCAAAAGAAATTATTGGGTGAGGGTTGAAGCCACGGGTAAAGGCTAGGGGCAACCCTGCACGCCTACCAGCCCGCTCGAAAGCCCTTAACAAATCCAAATGAGATATATAGCGGGCTGTTCCTTCCTTACTGTACTGCATTCGGTAGATGGGTATCAAACTCACCCCCTGCAAAAACCGGTTCCACTTCCAGCGCGGAACACAATCCGCAGCCGGTACATGATCCAGCCCGGCAGTCATCTGTAGTTTCCCCTACTAAGGCCCGGCGATGTTCCTTCGCCAGAAAACGCATTGATACTCCGGCGCTGATGTGAGCCCAGGGCAATACGCTTTCATAATCATAACGTCTGCAAGCATACCATACCGGGTCAAGCTCTGATTGACGAAAAGCTTCGAGCCACCTGTCTAAGCGAAAATGTTCCGACCAGCCGTCAAATTTACAGCCTAATGCACAGGCCCTTTCTAATACCCGGCACAGACGCCGGTCACCCCTGGCAAAAACAGCCTCAATAAAGCTCATTCCCGCATCATGATAATTTACAACTATTCCCCGGTCACGAAGTTTACCGGTCAGATAGGCTTGTTTTTCTTTGAGATCCTCCATTGGCGCCTGAGGCTCCCACTGAAAGGGGGTATGGGCTTTCGGCACAAAGGAAGAAACACTGACGGTCACCCGCAAGCGCCCGCGGGGTACACCTGCCTTCCTGCCTCTGGCCAGTACTTCCCGGGCCAGGTGAACAATCCCATCCAGGTCTTCAACAGTTTCTGTAGGCAGGCCGATCATAAAATAGAGTTTGATTGCCTGCCAGCCCTCCTGAAATGCTACACCAACAGCTGCCATCAAATCTTCTTCAGTAACTCCCTTATTGATTACGTCCCGCAGTCGCTGGGTACCGGCCTCCGGAGCAAAGGTTAGGCTTGACCGCCGCACCTTCTGTACCTCTTTGGCCAGTTGCACAGAAAAGTTATCCACTCTCAGTGAGGGTAGTGATACCCCTACACCCCGGTCGGCATGGTCATCAATTAGCGCCTTGCTCACACTGCGTATAGGAGAATAATCGCTGGTGCTCAAGGATGTTAAAGAAATTTCGTCGTAACCTGTACGCCGGACGAGTTCTGCAGCCTGTCTTCGTACTGTTTCTGGTCTTTTTTCCCGCACCGGCCGGTAAATTACCCCGGCCTGACAAAAGCGGCACCCCCTGGTACACCCCCGTAACACTTCAATCATGATTCGATCGTGCACAATTTCTGTGGAAGGCACTAGTGGACGGGTTGGAAATGGCGCTTTATCTAAGTTACGCACCACCCTCTTGTTCACTCTTTTCGGGATACCATCACCAATCGGCTCCACTTTCCTGATAGCGCCATCGTCCAGGTATTCAACCCGATATAAAGAAGGCACATAAATTCCAGGCACCCGTACCACTTCACGTAAAAAATCTTTCTTAGACAGTTTCCGGATCCTTGCGTTCCGGAAATCGTCCAAAAAATCGCCGATTGCTTCTTCTCCCTCACCGATAACAAACAAGTCGATGAAACTGGCTAACGTTTCGGGATTGAAGGAGCAAGGGCCTCCGGCAATAACCAGGGGGTATTCGTCACCACGCTGGCTTGCCCGTAAAGGTAAACCAGCCAGCTCAAGCATATTCAAGATATTAGTGAAACTCAGCTCGTACTGCAGAGTAAAGGCGATCACATCAAAATCCCGGACTGGCCGGTAAGATTCAAGAGTAAATAAGGGGATTTTATGCTCACGCATTTTATCTTCCATATCCGGCCAGGGCGCAAACACTCTTTCCATTAAAGCGTCGTTACGGTTGTTAACTATTGAGTAGAGTATTTGCAACCCAAGGTGAGACATGCCCACCTCGTAAACATCGGGAAAGGCAAATGCCACCTTAAGGTCGATCTCGCTCCAGTCTTTCCTGACCGCATTCCACTCCCCCCCGGTATATCGGGCAGGTTTTTGCACCAGCGGTAAAATTTGATCAAGCAGCTCCATACCAATATATCCCCCAGAAAATAAGTGATATATCCCTTTAACCTTCTCCTACTTTCATTATAACCAAAAGAAAGCGTAAAAAAAAATATCCTTTTGGAGATTAATTCAACACCCCCTGGAAAACCTCCTTTATTTCAACCGCGAGGAATTTTAATTAAATCTCCGATAGGGACATCAATCCCTTTCGATAGTAATGCATCAATAATTTGAGCTTCACTAACTACGCCCTTATAACGCCAGCTATGGTCAAGTAGCAAGACCAAATGAAAGCGCTGAGGCAAGAAGGCACGGATCACACTACCCAAACGCACCGTATCAAAGGTAACCAGCGGCTCTGCAGGTAAAACTCCTGTCGTAACCAACTCATCTTTTTTTTGGAGCAGATGACGAATAAAATGGTAAGGCGCCTGGTTTTTTTCCCGTGTTGAGGCATAGAAGAGAAACATACCAGTGATGATCACGTCCAGTCCTGACACACGCATCCCCAGACCAGTTAACCCCCCGATAATAATGAGAACACCCCAAAATTGTCCCCACCAGGCAGACCGATAGGTGGCCTTATTGAAGCCGGTTCTTTTGGCCAGGTATGCCCGGAAAACCCTGCCACCATCCAGTGGTAATGCCGGGATAAGATTAAAAACAGCCATTAGCAGGTTACAGTGAAGAAAAAATAGGACCAGGTCATTATCCCACAATCCGTTATTTTTTAATATGGTGCCTGTTCCTACTAATAATAGGTTTGTGGCTGGTCCAGCAAGAGCAACATACACCTCCTTGGAGGGATCAGAAACAACCTCCCCACCCATACGGCTGACACCGCCAAAAGGCAAAAGTTCAACATCTGAAACATGCACCCCCAGGCGGCGTGCAACAGCTACATGTCCCAGTTCATGAATGAGCACAACACTAAAAGCAATGAGCCCCTTGCCCAGCACTCCAGCTACAAAAAACAGCCCCAGAAGGGCTAAAAAAAAGTTATTTAAATAAACTTCCACCCCGGCAACACGGCCAACTCTCATGGTATCACCATCCTACTGCCTATGCTCAGAAGAATCTATAGTCAAGCAACTGTTTTTGCCACTGCCCATCACTTATCACTGAGTGGCTGTAAACGTAATAGGGGATCAACCAATTTGTTGTCTTCACGTAATTCGAAGTGCAGGACCCCACCGGAAACATCACTCGTTATCCCGACTTCTCCAATGTTATCTCCAGCTTTAACTGACTGTCCATCGGAAACTGTGTACCTGGAAAGCCCGCCATAAAGGGTAAAGCTGCCCTGCACATGTTCCAATAATACATACTTACCCAGTGTTTGGCTTTCTCCCAACCGTTTAACTTTTCCGTCCAGCACCGCCCTAACCGGGCTGCCTACTGGCGCCGCAATATCAATACCGTTATGAAAACGCTCCATATTGTCTATTGGGTCAATAACCATACCGTATCCCTTAATAACCTTACCCGAAACTGGTACAGGCAATGTTCCGGCGTCGCTACTTCCCTGATTGCTTACCACGGGTCGTGTCTGACTATACCACTCCATATTTGCAACCTGTAAACCAAACTGAACCGCCCTTTCAAGGACCGGTTGGTAATTCCACTCAGAAGTCAGCATATTTCTTAAAGTTTCCCTGGCCTCAATACCCCATGGATTTTGAGTTTCTTTCAAGGAAAAACAGAATATGAAAATTAAAAAAGCAATAGCAATTCTGTGCAAGTTTCGTCTCCCGCCACCCTCTCGTCGAGGCTTTTTCCATTGGGGCTGCTGGTAGCGAGATATCCATTCGTCCTGTTTATATGGCTTACTAGGCTTATAATCAATCCCTCTCATGATACCCCCCCATGCACTGATAATTGGCTTGTCTTTATAACATATTTTTCCTAAGGAGGCATTATGACAAATAAATGTTATAAAAATATATTTTTTACCTGATGAAGATGCCGCTAAAAACTAACCGGGGTGTTGAAACCCCGGTTAAAACAGAATCTTTTTCCTTCTCATATTTATATTTAAAAGCAATCCCAGTGCAGTAAGATTAGTAATCATACTGCTACCCCCGTAGCTAAACATGGGCAGCGGAATGCCCGTGATAGGCATAATTCCAATATTCATGCCTACATTGATTAAAACATGAACAGTAAGCATGGACATTATTCCGGCAGCTAAGAGGGAGCCAAATCTATCCCTGGCGTTTATTGCAATTAGAATGCACCTGTAAATCACAATGAAGAAAAGAATCAGTAGAAATGATCCACCGATAAACCCTAGCTCCTCACCTACTACAGAAAAAATAAAGTCAGTCTCCTGGATCGGAAGAAAATCACCATGCGTCTGGCTTCCATTAAAGAGACCACGCCCCCAAAAACCACCTTGACCAATAGCTATCTGTGACTGGATTACATTGTAACCTGCGCCAAGAGGTTCCTTCCATGGGTCAAGAAAAATAATTAGTCTTTTTAACTGGTATTCTTGTAAAGGAATCCAGAGCTCAAACCCACGGTTTGCCGCCAGCCAAAAATGTGCCCAGATCCATAAAGAAACCGTTCCGATACCTCCGCCGATTATCCCAGTCAAAAGCCACGGACGCGCTCCTGCCACAAAAAGCATGCCAATCATAATCGCCACATAGACCAGGGCAGTGCCCAGGTCCGGCTGTTTTAATACTAGAAGTACCGGAACACCAATATATGCAAAACAGGGGAGCAGGTCACGCAAGCGGCTAAGCTTATTACTGCGTGAATTCAAGAAAGCCGCAAAGCAGATAATGATCAGTAACTTTGAGAATTCGGAAGGTTGAAAACGAAAGAACTGGTTGGGTCCGATAGCAATCCAACGCTGGGCGCCCATCGCAGAATCACCCACAATAAGAACTGCGCCGAGCATTATCAGATTCAGGACATAAAGGAATTTTACATGCTTTAACAGGTCTTCATATTGCATAAAAAGCATCATGATCATCATTCCAGTCCCCAGCATGACCATAATCAACTGTTTTTTGACAGAAGCAAAAAGGTTATCGCCACTGCTTACAGCCTCTGTTGCTGTTAATAATTCTGAAGGCTTGGTAGCACTGTAAATGAATAAAAGTCCTAAAAGTATAATCATGGCAACGGTGATTAGTAATGTGCGATCCAGTTTTTTAAGGAGTATATTCTGTTCTAACAATGCTGCGTCACTTCTTTCTCTCGTGTTCAAAAAAAGCGATCTTTCTCTACTTAATGTCCCAGCATTTTACCTAAAAGTTTATTATAATATAATTGATTACATAAAAAAAGCCCATATTTTGATATACAGGCTTCCCAGTAAACTAAATCACCCTGCAGTCCTTTTCATCCCCTTAACTGGTATATTTGCTACCAGCGCTACTGTATTGCCGCTTGAGTCCAGACTGACTTCCAGGTTTTCATCATCAATCACCATGTAGTTTGAGATAACCTTGATCAGATCTAATTTTAAGGATTCAAGCATTTGGGGCGAAATGCTGGCGCGGTCGTGCACCAGAACAAGTTTAAGTCTCTCTTTGGCAATGTTTTTACTTTTGTACTCTTTACCAAAAAGCTTAGTTATAAAATCTAACAAGTCCGTTTCCCCCTCCCCCAGTTTACTTAAGCCCAATAATCCTCCTTAACTTTTTGAAAAAGCCTTCTTCTTCTTCATCCAGATTAATTATTGGTACTTCTTCCCCCAAGATACGGCGGACTATATTCCTGTAGGCTTGTCCAGAACGGGTATTTTGATCCAGTACCACCGCTTCCCCCCGGTTCGTTGTGACCACAATCATATCATCTTCAGGGATTATCCCCAGTAAATCAACAGCAAGTATATCGATGATATCATCAATGCTCATCATATCACCCTGTCTGACCATCTTGGGACGAATACGGTTAATGATCAACTTTGGTTCACGTAAATCGGCAGCCTCCAGCAGGCCGATGATTCGATCAGCATCCCTCACTGCTGAAACCTCAGGTGTTGTAACAACAATAGCTTTCTCTGCGCCAGCAATAGCATTCCTGAAACCTTGCTCAATACCCGCTGGACAGTCAATAATTATATAATCAAACTCCTTTTTCAACTCAGCACTTAGCTTAAGCATCTGCTCCGGGTTCACGGCTGTTTTATCCTTGGTTTGGGCAGCCGGCAGCAAGTGCAGACCTTCAAAACGCTTATCTCTTATTAATGCCTGCCGTAAACGGCAATTTCCATTGACGACATCAACGATATCAAAAACTATCCGGTTTTCCAGTCCTAACACCACATCAAGATTTCTCAAGCCAATATCAGTGTCTATCAAAACTACTTTATGACCAGCGGCTGCCAGCCCAGTTCCAATATTTGCGGTAGTGGTAGTTTTTCCAACCCCTCCTTTGCCGGAAGTAACTACAAGTACTTGGCCCATCCTTTGAGTTCCTCCTCTTATTAAGTCGTTGGACGCCAGGCACTGGAGGTCAAGAAATATATAATTGCTAAGTGATCTTTCCCTGACGTTCTCCAGCATATTGAAATAATTCAATCGTAACAACTCCGCCTTTGATTTGCGCCATCTCAGGGCAGTTAGGATCAACCGCCTCATTGTCCGGGGGCCGGGTAATATGGTCTGCAATTCGCAACTGGGTCGGCTGGAGGTGAAAGGCCATTATCATAGCTTTTGTATCACCCCCGGCCCCGGCATGTACAACCCCCCGCAAAGAACCCATAACAATAACACTGCCGGTTGCAGTAACCTCTGCACCAGGGTTAACATCTCCCAAAATGACTACATTACCATTATAATGTATACTCTGGCCAGATCGCAGCGTTCGCTGCACCAGTATCGTATTTTTGTCAATTAAACCTTCCAGGTCAGCAGGGAGATCATGACCGAATCCGGAGATAGTGTAAGATTTAGCCAAAGCGCTCACCTCCAGTACTGCAACTACCAGTAAATTCTACAAAGCGTAACCAAATCCTGCTAAAATTGAATAAAAAAAAGCTTTATAATTCTCACAATTTCATACTCATTTGACAAATTTTATCACTCTGGTGTGCTCTTATGCGTTACGCTTAGATCAGTCAAGCCAAAGTAAGCAGCTAACATACTTTCAGCCACTGGCCCAGCCATTGCGCCACCATGGCCTGCAAACTCCACCACTACTGCTACGGCAATTTCCGGGTGCTCATAGGGGGCAAAGGCAACAAAATGGGCATGATTGTCGTGTCCGAATACCTCTGCCGTTCCTGTTTTAGCCGCCACAGGCGGAAATCCTGAAAAAAAACCGTAGGCGGTACCATCCGGGGGCAGCACTACTTCACGCATGCCCTCTCTCACCACAGCCAGGGTCTCCGGTGAGACGCTGGTGTGCCTGGCCACAATAGGTTGGTTCTCCTCAATAACTCTTCCGGAGGGATCAATTACCTTTTGCACTAAATATGGTTTGTATAGAGTGCCCCCGTTGGCAATAGCAGCAACATAATTTGCCATCCCTAGTACGGTATAGCGGCTATCACCCTGTCCAATAGAAGTGATAATTGTATCGTAATCATGCCAGGCTAGCTCCCAATTTACCGCCAGCAAATCTTTCGCTTTCTTATCAAGCAGCTGTTTTTTTTCTTCATCGCTGTTTGTCTTGTTCATAAGATCTTCATATCTCTGTTCGATTTCTTCTACCTTTCTCAGCTCCCCAGAATTTAAATATGGCTTTCTTAACTGAAGTTTGGAGGAAGGGCCAGGTACGACACCACTATCCTCTCCAGGTAATTCAATGCCTGTCTTTTCGCCGAGTCCAAACTCTCTTGCGATCCTGGCTATATTATCTATGCCGACCTTGAGCCCGAGCTGATAAAAGTATGTGTCACAGGATACTTTGAGCGCCTTGACCATATCTACTTGTCCATGGCCGTTCAGCTTCCAGTCGTTGTACCGATGATTATTCCATATAAGGTAACCGGGGTCGGAAATAGCTGTTTGGGGTGTCGTAGCAGCTGTTTCAAGCCCGGCCATAGCCACAATCATTTTAAAAGTTGAACCAGGCGCATACGAAAGCAAAGCACGGTTCAACATGGGTTTCCAGGGTGAATTAAATATTTCGTCATATTCCTTTTGAGATAATACTCCGGAGAGTTTAATCGGATCGTACGCCGGATAACTAGCCATAGCAAGCACAGCTCCGGTCCGGACATCTATTGCCACCGCTGCGCCCGCTCTCGCCTCACCGTACCCCTGTTTTATAGCCTCTTGAGAGGCTCTGGCCAATGCTTCTTCCGCCGCCTTTTGTACTTTGTGGTCAATTGTGAGAACAATATTGTTACCGGGTACAGGGTCAACAACCCCTAGATCCCGCACAGGCCTGGCCATGGAGTCAACTTCCACCTGTCTTCCGCCGTCTTGTCCGCGCAGATATTGTTCATACGTATATTCCAGTCCTGACTGACCGAAAGGGTCACCGGATTTATAGCCTTTATCCTTGTTCTCTGCCAGTTGCTCCCTATTAATTTCCCGCACATATCCCATCACATGGGCTAACATGTTCCCGTTTGGATATTCCCGCAGCGGCTCGGTGTCTATACCCACACCCGGCAATTCAAGACGCTGCTCTTCTATTCTAACAACAATCTCCTCCGGTACCCTGGTAGCCAGTTTTACTGGCTCATATAAACGCTCCTGCTGGTCAATTTTCTGCTGTATTTCTTGAGGCTCCATTCCCAGTATAGCAGCCAGTCTCTGTACCACTCCGTCCATATCTTTACGGCCGAGGTTTGCCAGGGAAACAGTATACACCGGCTGATTACCTACCAGTATGTTCCCGTTGCGATCAAAAACTTCACCACGTGGGGCAGTAATCTCAATCAATCTCATCCGGTTCTCCCTGGCTAAAGTTGAGAATCTATCGTTTTGAAGTAATTGCATGTAAGCCAATCTGATAACCAAAATCAGAAAAATAATAACAACAATATAAAGGTAAATATGCATTCTTCTTTCAATTAAGTTTCTCTCCATTTTCCCTCACTCAATATATTAAAAACTATATCATCTTCATTTGTTAAGAGATAGACCGATCGCGCTACAGCTCCCTGCTTCTGGTTTTCATGGAACGGAGAACCCGTCCATAAAAGAACGGCACTAACACAGCATTATAAAGGGATGTAGGGATTATTACCCTGAAAAATGCGTGAAGAATTGTTACCTGAACCTCCAAAGAATGTAATAGCAGATAGTCCACCAATAAACCTGCTAAAGAGCAACTAAAAGTAACCCCAGATAAAACCAGACCATTATCCTGGTATAAACGTTCACCGCAAATTCCTGCCAAATAACCGGAAACCATTTTTGAAATGGCGTTCATGCCAATATAGCTTCCAGCGAATAAATCTACTATGACCCCACCGGCAAAACCCAAAAAAGCCCCCTGCCTGGGACCCAGGAGGAAGCCATTTAAAATAGCCAGTAGCAGTATGAGATCTGGCTTAATTCCAAAAATTGTAACAAATCCAAGCACAGTAGACTGCAAAACCAATGCCACCCCATATAGGAGCAATAAAGCATAAAATGGCAACTTATTGACCTCCTCCCAGCAAGTATCCTGTTATCAAGTATTTGAGGTAATAATAATTAGTACTTCCTCTAGCCGGTTCAAATCAGCATACGGACGGAGGTCGGCACTATTAAAAAGCCCGGATGGCTCACGACGGATATCGGTTATTTGTCCTATTGGAATGTCCTTAGGGAAAATACTCCCCAAACCGGAGGTAATCACCGCCTGTCCGTTCTCTAAGGGCGCATTATTCGGAATATGAATCATCCGGGCCATGCCAATACTGCCGGCAATACCCTCAACAACCCCTGAGATACGGGTCTCCTGAATCAGTGAGCCGACTCCACTACGCGGGTCGGTAATCAATAAGACCTCACAGGTCGCAGAAGAAACAGAAATTACCCGTCCCACTAGCCCTTCTGGAGTAACAACGGTCATATTTTCTTTAACACCATCAACTGCTCCCCTGTTCAAGCAAACAGTCCCGAACCAGTTGCCTGGATCCCTACCTACTACTGATGCGGCAAGTAAATCATAATCTTTAGGTATGACCTGCTTGTAGTTTAATAAGTTGGCTAAACGCTCACTTTCCAACTTATATTCGGTCAACTGGACAACCTGGCTCTCCAGTCGCGCTACCTCCTGTTCTAGAAACTGGTTGCGTGCTCCCGCCTTTACCATAGATACGGGGAATGACATCAGGTGACGTACCTGGCCGGAGAGCCACGTTAAACCAAACTTTACTGGCGCTAGAGTGTCCCTGAACCTGTATTCCAGTGAGACCGACCGGGTTCGCTCCGGCACCGTAAAGTGCATAGCCGCCAGGGTGGCCACCAACAAGACGGCAAATAAAAACAGCCTTTTGGCAGTTGCCCTACGCACCATGATTTCCCCCTATCTTTTCATATATTGGTTTTACTAAGCCAGCCTCTTGGGCTGGATTAAGACTTTTCGCAGTACATCGATATTCTCCAGCACCCGCCCAGCACCGTACGCCACAGCCAGCAACGGTTCTTCAGCCATATTTACCGGCATCCCCGTCTCTTCCATAACCAGGCGGTCCAAACCACGTAAAAGCGATCCGCCACCCGCCATAACAATACCCCTGTCCATTATATCAGCTGCTAATTCAGGTGGGGTCTGTTCAAGTGTGGATTTGATGGCCTCAATAATGCTGGCTATAGGTTCCGAAAGGGCCTTGTATATTTCTTCTGAAGTAATTTGGACAGTTTTGGGCAACCCAGTTATCAGATCGCGCCCGCGCACCTCTTCTGTTTCTATATCCTCAAGCGGGTAGGCTGAGCCGATCTGAATCTTAATTGACTCTGCAGTCCGCTCGCCAATCATTAAGTTGTAGGTGCGCTTAACATGGTTAATGATTGCTTCGTCCATCTCATCACTGGCAAGCCTGCTCGAGCGGCTGGTGACAATACCACCCAGAGAAATGACCGCAATTTCAGTTGTTCCACCGCCAATATCGACGATCATATTGCCGGTAGGCTCATGAACAGGGAGTCCCGCTCCTATGGCCGCAGCCATCGGCTCTTCAATCAAGTAGGCCTCTCTTGCTCCGGCCTGTAGGGCCGCCTCGCGTACTGCTCTTTCTTCTACTGTGGTGACTCCCGAGGGAACACCCACCACTACCCTGGGGCGGATTAAGAATGTGTAGTTTCGCAGTGACTTATTTATAAAGTACTTGATCATACTTTGAGTGACGTCGAAATCAGCAATAACTCCATCTTTTAACGGCCTAATCGCAACTATATTACCCGGGGTACGCCCGATCATTCTCTTTGCTTCTTCTCCTACAGCGAGCACCTTGCCTGTATCCTTCTGCACTGCCACCACCGAGGGCTCGCGAATAACGATACCTTTTCCCTTGACATAAACGAGGGAATTGGCCGTACCCAAATCCATACCCATATCCTTTGAAAACAGACCGATGCGCATTTCCCGGCCCCTTTCTAATATTAATACAATTCCTGGTATAGGCTTATAAGTACACTACCCTAAATCCTTTTCAGTGAAAGGCCAATAATCTCTGATATAAATAGTACCTGCTAACAAATAATTATTATAGTGTTATTACAGGGCTCGTCTTGTTATCTTATACAGATAGTAAGACTATTATATTATAGCAAATATGTGTAGCAATAATTAAACACACCTATAGTAACATATTGTATAATAGCCAATATGTTTTCGCAAGACATTGATTTTTCTATTCATGGACTAAACACTACATCTGAACGATCCAATATTTGGTTGATGGAAAAGTGAACTGTCGTTTTTCTTTACTTTACTGTTAGTTAACTATCAACCAATTGTATCAGGCAGTGTCTGCTCATTCTTTATTTAAGATATCATAACCAATTTTTTTTAACATCTTATATAACAAGGGCAATGGCAGACCGACAACATTAGTGTAATCCCCTTCAATTCTTTCCACAAATATTGTCCCTAATCCCTGTATTGCATAAGCACCTGCACAGCCTGTACCTCTAGGCGGTGAAGCATCCCCTTCGTTTAACAGACCAAGTGGGGAACCTTGGCAGATCAGGTTAACGCCAGGATCAAACCTATCCATCGGTTCGCCGCTGGCTACATACTGCCGGATCTCTTCCGCATCCACCGGTCTAAAAATTACCCTGGTTATCTCATGGTCAACCTCGATATGGCGGCTCCCAGCATCTACAAGAGCCACACCAGTATATACCTCGTGCGCTCTGCCTTGCAAGTTGTTCAACATTTCTTCAGCCTCTTGCGCATCGGACGGCTTGCCTAGCACATGACCTTTCCACACTACAATAGTATCCGCTCCGATCACAATACCATCACCCAGGCGCTCGGCCACAGCCATGGCTTTCATCTTGGCCAACAGTTCAACCACCTCAAAAGGCTTTAGCCCGGGTGGTGTATCTTCCTTTTGATTACAAATTATTACCCGAAAATCTAAGCCCAGTTGTTTTAACAATTGGGAGCGGCGCGGCGAGGCAGAGGCCAGGATCAGCTCTTTCATTATTCTCACACCCGCTTATAGATTATGTAGCCAAGAAAAAATCCCATGGCTGTTAACAAACTCAGGTTAAAAGTAAAGCCAAAAGTCATACTAAAAAATTGCAGATCCAGGGTAAAAGGCTTTAACCCAATAGTTGAAGTGGCCTTTAACCATGGTAACGCCGGGGCCAGCGCATTACCCACGGCACTGCCGGTCAACCCGCCTGCCAGCAGGAGCAGGATTAACACCCACATACTGCTGCCGCTTTTACCAAAGCTTTTAGACATTAGTCTCTCCCTCATCAAAAGTCCTAATCCAGAAAAACATACAATTCTATTGTCTCATAGTTTACCATCCGAGGTATTTAATCACAAGGTTTAGCAAAAGCCTTTAATGACAAAAAGATTTCTAAAAAATATTTTATGCTTCCGGAGTGACTTTACAAGACAACGTTACCACCCTGGTTTTTGATAATTAATTCCCGCACCATAGCCACCATATATAGCGAGCCAGTAACGCACACCAGCTCTCCCGGCCGAGCTAGAGCCAGCGTCAGCTTAAAAGCCTCTTTGATATCCTCCACTGCATAAACCGTCGAAACATAGCACCTGATTTCGCGGGCGAGGCCCTGCCAGTGCCCGGCCCGCGGGCTTTCCGGCCTGGTGACTACTACCACCCTCGCTACCGGCGCCAGTTCAGCTGCCACTGCCCCCCGCTACTTATCGTCCAGCATCCCGATCATGAGTACAAGGCCCAGGCCTGGAAAGTAGTCGGCCAAAGCCTGTCGCAGGCTACATGCGCTTGCATAATTATGGGCCCCGTCAATTAACACCGGCGGCTTACAGTCGAAGATTTCCAGTCTTGCCGGCCAGCGCGTGGCAGCCAGCCCTTTTCGCACCGCCCCAACATCAATAAGTATACCCTTGTCTGCTAATAGCTCTACAGCTGCGATAGCTGTTGCTGCGTTAACCTGCTGATGTCTACCGATCAGAGAAAGCCACAGATCAGCATAGATACTCCGGCACCCCCTGACCCGAAACTGCTGGCCGGCAGGCGATGCTGATATTTGTTCCCAGATAATATCCCGGCCTACCACCGTTAATGGAGAACCTCTATCCCGGCAGGTTATCTCAATTATTTCCAGAGGCTCTCCCGCCGCCGCTGTGACTACGGGAATACCGGGCTTAATGATACCGACCTTAACCCGGGCTATATCAACAATCGTTTTACCCAAATAGTCCGTATGATCCACAGCAACATTGGTAATTATCGAGATAAGCGGTGTCACCACGTTGGTGGAGTCAACAGCACCGCCCAGCCCAACTTCCAGCACCAGTAAGTCAACTCTTTCCTGATAAAAATATTGAAAGGCAATGGCCGTGCTCACTTCGAACTCGGTTGGGTGCTC
>JAQVGZ010000110.1 GCA_028696455.1 Desulfotomaculaceae bacterium
CTTGTTTAAAGGTGTTTTCAACTAGCATAAAAAGCATCCCCCGGTATATTTTGTTGTGGTGACTTAATTATACTATAGATGGGGGTGCTTTTTGTGCTTTTAACTAGACTTTTTCAGTGGTCTCGAACCGTCCCCTTGGTTTACTTGGTTTTAATGACTTATGGCTGAGGGAATTAAACTGGCAAACAATAATAACCATGATAAAGTAGCCATGGGCCTGAAAAATTGGTTAATTATCCGTGCTATGAAAGCAATAGTTAGTATGCCGATGCCAAGGACCTCATCCAGTAAAGCCAGTATTATTACTCCAATAGTGGAGAGCGTAAGCTCTCCAAAGGATAATATTCCCTGGGGAGTGATATTAAGGACTGCATTAATTAATTGCTGTGCACCACCCCATACAAGATCAGCAATCGGTATATCCATACTGTAGCTCCATCCCACACCGGGCCACTGTGAAGGCTGCAGGATATTAAAAAGATCGGCTATTGCGGTAATAAAGAAAAATATTAGCAAAATAGCAACTATGCCCAGGAACAGGATGTTACCGGTGGTTAGTATTTTTTTTCTGCGGCCGGTGCTGGAGCGATTGCTAAAAAAATGCTTAAACCGGTTAAGAAAATAGATGTAATTATAGATTTTGTGAAGACCCATGCAAATGATCTCCTTATAATTTTAGTAGTTATTCATGGACTTTCGCTCTATTTCATCTATGTTGATCAACAAGGATTGGATTCCCATCGGGATCCTCAATTATGAAACTACCAGGTCCCTCTGATGCTAAATCGACTTCAGTAATAAAATCTATTCCCTTTTCCCGCAGTTCCTCCTGCAGCACGCGTACATCTTTAAACGGATTTATTTCTTCCGTGTTGCTGTTCCACCCTGGATTAAAGGTTAACATGTTTTTATCGCATCAGTCGCGACTGTTCCGCAAATATTTATTTTACCATAAAAAACAGTGTCGGAATATGTGATCTCCCTGGAGCGCAAGGAAGCTAATTACAAAAGATATCAAGAATATGTAAACAGGTCACTTTAATGACGTAATCCATAATGAGCCAAGGCTAGCCGGCCAGCTAGTACAAACCAGGTTTACAGATTACCTCGTGGATTTTCGTGTCAAAAATTTGATTAGCATGAGCCGGTGTCAGCACCACAGCTGTATCTGCACCGTTTGCCGACCCTGCGACGGCAACCACTGGCACGCCATAGGGAATCTTCCCGGCATCCAGCGCCATAGTAGCAACTTCCACGCAAACCTTAGTACCCTGCCCAAACATGCGCAACGTATTGGCAATAATTTCTACCGGGTAGATACCACCAAATTTTCGGCTGATACCCCGTTCCGCCCCGCTAAGCACATGGGTCGCTGTCACCACTTTTATGCCCGATGCCAGCAAGGCAGCATAGTTTTCTTCGGACATGACATTACTGCCCCCGGACGTTCCACTGCCAAAAGCATAACGCACGCAGACAATTTGCACACCTTTATCGTTGGCCAATTGTTGCGCTGTTTTTCCGCTGCTCGAGGCGACAACGATGTGGGAAATGTTCATCTTCACTGCTTTTTCCAGAGCCAATCGCGTTGCCCCTTCCGTGTTGACACTACCTACTTTGGCAAAATACATGTGAATTCACCCACCTATTCTTTCGGTAAATTTCTTGTTCATGATAATGTTGCACCCTGTACAGGGTGTTTTTTATTGGTCTTAGTATTTAGCGCTATTAAAATACCTCCATGCCCTGTCCGTGAGTTCCGCTATTTCATCCTTGTCTAGTCCAGCATACCTGCTGATTTGATGCATAGCCGGAAGCCACCTCTTGGTAAGCAACTCCTGAAGCTGCCAGGGCTGACGAGCCGCTTTTGCCCCGTCAGCCAGGTGAGGCAGTAAAAAGCAAAACGCAATACTCTGCAGGCCGGGGCAGTTCTTTGCTAAAAAAAAGAGCCAGTACGGGAAATGCTCGTCAAGCAGGTTTACGAAATCCCTGACTTCCGGGATTTCGAAAGGCCTGCGGTCATCCTGCTCATAGCCCGCAAAGCTAATATCCACTTTTTCCATATGGGCTCCCGCGATCTGAGGCGAGGCCGTGAATCCGCTGAGAACGGACAGTACAGGCCGGATGTTCTGGCGCTCAACGTCCTGCCGGGATACTCTAACATTTTTCGGGCCGTCATCAAACGGAAAGTGCGTGTGTTCACACCCACAATCGTATTCATCGTGCTCAACTTCATCATTTAGCTCATCCTGCTCGTCATAAAGTACGGTATCATCTTTTTCATATTCAATGTCAGACTCGTCAATAACAGTTATTGCCGCCCCGAGATCCAGGTATTCCTTGATTCTGTCTTCAATCTCATATAGATCACACTGCTCATCCCTATAGCCATCTGCCATAAACAACCAACCTGGCTCGGGATAGTCACCACCATCGGCAGACTTGTCGCGGCCATGGCCGCCTTGACTGATCTCAAAATAGTCATCAGCTATGGTGAAATAAATAGACCGATTTTCATTAAATTCTTTCTTTCCTGCGCGGCACTCAATGCCAAATCTTGAGAACGCCCCCGGCGTGGCTAACGGCAGCCGTTCCAGAGCATACAAGGCGTTTCCTAAGCCAATCACCTGCAAAGGAGTAATTTTGGGGTGCGCAAGAAAAAGACGGGCTGTATCTATGGCCAGGGAAATGGCATAGAAATCACCATCCGTCAGTTCAAATTTTTCTGTAATGCTCACTAAATAATCCTCCTTTCTGCAGTTCCCCGGCTTAGTTCACCAAAACCTCAATCTTTATTATGAAGGATTAAATCATTCTTTCCCTGTATATTATTCCTTATTACCTTACCAGTCAATCTGGATGCTTTGCCGCTGCTTGACTTTCCTGCTGGGGCGATAGGATCGAACAATTTAGTAATTCAAGCTGTAATGGCTAGCGGATGGCAGGATACAAAAAAAGACCAGTAAAAATTTACCGGTCAGTTAAGTCATATCCTGCTAGTCATTGTCTTTATCATCATCGTCATCGTCGTAGTCATCATCATCGTCTTTATCAGCTTTCTTGTTTTTTTGTTTATTGTCTTTGTCTTTCTTCTTAGAATCCTGTCCACAGAACAAAACGTTCCCACTGCCAGGGTCGACGATAACGTCAATCAGGCCATTATCTGTGGCAACTTCTATTGAATAAAATAACTGGCCGTCTTCTTCTTCCAACTCGGCTTCGACTGCTTCACCGAAAACAGCATCTTCAGCAATCCTGGCGGCTTCGGGAAGGCCGACCTTACTGCTTTCTTCCAGGCTGGATTGATTGCTTGGTGTGCCACTCAATTCTTTGGCAGGACCATCAGGAGCATTTTCGTCAACCTGGTAAATAGCAACCTGGTTTCCACCTATCCCATGACTCTCATCAGCGTGAGCCGCCAACCCCAACGCTAGCACCACCAGGGCCAGTACAACTACTGTACCAATTACCGTTCTCTTCATTCTTAATTCCTTTCTGTCAAAGCACCATTCTTAACTCACTATAATCCTATACGATATGAGCAGAGAAAATAATGGGGTTTAAGGGAAGGCTAATATATTTTTAGAATGAACGGTAGTGTTATGATGAAATTTTCCAGGCCCTCTTGAATAAAATGCTCAATAACAAACCAGATACTATCAGTACGATCCAGTTAACCGTGATCACAGCCACTTCAAATCTATATTCGCGGTGAATTCCATAAGAAAAAGAATATATGACCAGTGCGATGATTGTGAGAATAAAACCTGTTAGGAAAATCCGGCGAATTGCGCTTTCCAATCTGTTAGTTCCCGCAAAAACCGGGGCTGTGCAGAGGAAGGCAACGCTCATCATTAAATAACCGATTTCTTCAAGAGCGATAAAGATCCCGTGTGGATTATACTGTTGACAGCAGCGCAATTCCATCGGTTTCCCCGCTTATAAGGCTGGGTTGAATAACAGAAATTTGAATAAAATAGTCTGAGATTAAGATTGCTGCTGAAATTAGGGCAAAGGACAACCCAATTTGGCTGAACACCTTCTTTTCCTTGGATGCATAATGGTGAATGCATACCATCAGCACAACAAATATTAGAGACAACAAAATCGAAGGGTACATCCAGTAGTAATCTCTAGGAAAACGTGAAACGATATCAAGAAACGGATATTCAAAACATGAACCCGTGCAATAAGGACCAGATAATGGCGGGGTTAAGATGGCAATACCGAAGGTCACCAGAGTAAGTACAGTTGTGCTGATAGCTGTGTAAAATCCAAGCGGGTTTGCGTTAGCTGTTGCAGTTTTGTTGGGTCTAACTTGGTTTCTCATATGCTCCATCCTTTTATCTTTTATATTCACATACTTTATTACAACAAAATGCACTACCTCCTGAAGCCTATTTGTAATACTCTCTCGAATTATACTAATCGGCGTACTGCTCCAGGTAATGCTCAATATATTGCCGCACTCTATCCGCCGGCTGATAGACACCAAAGTGCCCCTCGCACAAGATATCCGCCTTTAATTTAATGAGCTTTTCCATGGAAGCCTGCCACTGATCTAAGTCTGCGCCCCAGGACGCATTAAATGGACCATGAATGTCCTGGCCAAATAACACCCTGACCTTATTAATATCTACATAAGGGCTAATACCGCCGGGGGTGTGACCTGGAGTGTGCAGGCAGTGAAGAGTACGCCCCCCGATCTGAATGTCCTGACGTTCACCTTTCAGAACCAGATCCGCTTCAACAGGTTGATATTTGAGCCGGTAGTACTGTTCAGCAGTTAAATGGGCCAGCCCTTTGGAAATGGCATCCAGTTCCAAGACATGGGCGACAACCTTGGCCCCCAACGATTGAAAAAAGCTCAGGCCACCAATATGGTCGATATGCCCGTGAGTAGCAATCACGTATTTTAACAGCTTCTGATCAAAGCCGAGTTTTTTAATATTGTCTAAAATTGACCAGCCGGACAAGCCGACGCCGGCATCGACCAGGGCCAGCTCACCGCCCCCATCGATCAGATAAACACAGCAATCCCGCATGTCGGTCAAATTTTGGCCGCCGACCAGATAGACTCCGTCTACAATTTCTCCAGGCTTGTGCATGGGTTACTCCTTTCTAGGTCAGGTTTATTCAATTTCCCAATACTTTAGTATTTTCCAGATGGTTTTCGCCAAATTCACAGCAAAGTCCTGCAAAAATAAGGGAAATTTCTCCTTGTTTCACTTCTTTTGGTTAGGGGAAAACCAGGGGGGCGGTTCTCTTGGTTTCCCGAAAACCAAGAGAACCGCCCCCCTGGTTTTCTCATTGCTTAATTCCACTTGATTTAGTACAATACATTTATTGAAATCAAAGGGGGACACGAAGTTTTGAAAAAAGGCAGCATTGAATTAGAAAATGGCAAAAAGATATTTATTGATTTTTTTGATAAAGATGCGCCGGGAACGGTGGAGAACTTTGAGAAACTGGCGAATACAGGATTTTATAATGGTTTAAAATTTCACCGAGTTATTCAAGGCTTTGTAGCACAAGGAGGATGCCCCAAAGGCAATGGCACGGGGGGGCCTGGTTACACAATTAAATGTGAGACTGCAGGAAATCCAAATAAACACCTTAGAGGTTCACTATCAATGGCTCACGCAGGTAAAGATACAGGTGGGAGCCAATTCTTCATTTGCTATGATTCCTTCCCGCACCTGGACGGAGTATATACGGTATTCGGCAAAGTTGTGGAAGGAATGGAGGATGTAGATGAGATAAAGCAAGGAGATAAAA
>JAQVGZ010000111.1 GCA_028696455.1 Desulfotomaculaceae bacterium
CTCATAGCTACTGTTACTTTCTTTTTCAAATATCTTTAACCAGCCTTTCAAAAGTCCTTTACTTGAGCATCGGGACATAAACAGGGACGATTCTCGCTTATATCCTCTAACCGGAGAAGTTAACCGCTTTCAGACCACCTTCACGATAATTCTTGATAGCTGCATGGAGGGCTTCAGCAGCCAGGTTGGAGCAGTGCATTTTAACCGGCGGAAGACCATCCAAAGTAAAGCATCTGCCTGGGTGTGTAATGTTATTCCCCCTTTACTTAAGTATTTATAATATATATAATTATAATATTAATATATATAATTCCTATAGTAATTGTCAAGATTAAAGTCTATGGCAAGCAGGTCTGGAAATACCCGAGCTCACGCCTGTGGAGATTGCGCAGACCACTGCGCTGGGGTGTCAATGAACCAGGAAGCTCCCACCTCTTAGCAAAGCGTAGGGGAGAGGCTTCACTCAAAATGTTTATCAGCAGCTAGTGTCCAGGCTACAGAATAAATAAATTCAGACAGGAGGATAAACTGTAATGGGCATAATAAAAGCAGTTTGCACCAGCGAGAAAACAGGAATGCGTAAAAAAAATATTGATGAGGGCCTGCTGGTCCAGGAGCATGGTTTGCTGGGTGACGCACATGCAGGTGAATGGCACCGCCAGGTGAGCCTTTTGGCCATGGAAAGCATTAATAAGATGCGGGCGCTCGGGTTGGACGTAGGCCCCGGAGACTTTGCCGAAAACCTTACTACTGAAGGAATTGACCTGGTTAATCTCCCAATTGGCACCCGTCTTAAAATTGGCCAGGAAGTTATCGGTGAAGTGACTCAGATCGGTAAGGTATGCCACACGCATTGCGCTATTTACTACCAGGCCGGTGACTGTGTTATGCCTAAAGAGGGCATTTTTATCCGTGTTCTTAACGGCGGAAAAGTTAAAGTTAATGACGAGATCAGGGAAATATCCTAGTCTATGATGGAGACAGATAATATGTCCAAACTTGAGCTAAACGGTGTAACAGTGGAAACTGACGAGGAAGGCTTTCTTTTGGACCCGAACGCCTGGAGTAAAGATATTGCTAGATTTTTTGCAGCTGCTGAAGGGATCGATGAGCTAAATGAAGAGCACTGGCGGGTGATCACTTATCTGCGTGACTATTATAAGCAATACGAGGTGGCACCGATGTTAAACAAGCTCTGCAAAGAGACCGGATGCACCTTGAAGCGGATATATCAGCTTTTCCCGGCCGGTCCGGCCAAAGGGGCCTGCAGGTTGGCCGGTCTGCCGAAACCGAAAGGTTGTATATGAATAAAGCAAAAGGTTTATGAATTACATGTATAAATGGAAAAGCAGCCCCTATTTGAGGAGCTGCTTTTTATTAATCCTTCTTATATACCCTTGCCAGCAGCGACCGGCAGGCCGGAAAGCCCGTGACCGGGTCCAGGGTGTCATTGTCGGTTAAGAGGTTAACATTAGCTTCTGCCCAGCCGTGTGGGATTAATATTACCCCGGGGTGAATTTCGCGGGATAGCTTAGCTCTTAGCTCGATCTTGCCGCGCAGGGATTCAACCATGACCCGGTCACCGTCCGCAATACCCAGCGCCCCGGCCTGATCTACATGGATTTCCACCAAAGGCTCCGGGGCTATTTGCCGCAGGGAGGGAATATTTCTATAGCGGGAGTGAAAATAGCCCAGGGTCCTGGCCCCGGCGGTCAAAATAAACGGGTACTTGCTGAAAACCTCTGGCGTCGAAACCGGGCTCTCACCAGGCTCACGGTAAACCGGCAGTGGTTCATAACCATGTCTGAGCAGCTCATTCGAATATAACTCTACTTTGCCTGAAGCAGTCTTAAACCACTCCCGCTCATACTTTTTAGGGGTCCACTTGCCGTAAACGATGCCATCGGGCTTTTGCTTCAACTCTTCAACGGTATAGCCCAGGGGCTTAATCCTGTCATTTATGGCTGCTTCCTCGGTTTCCCACGGGAAATAATCGCCGTAGCCCATCCGGCAGGCTAACTCGCTCCAAAACTTCCAGTTAGTCATTTGGCCTGTATCTGCCGCTGTCCCAGGTATCAGACCCAGCCGCAAGTCACCCCGGGCACCCGTCCAATCAGCGAGTTCATCTTGCCCCAGGAAAGTTGCCACAGGGATGACGATATCTGCCAGTGCTGCAGTTGCGGTCATAAAGTGGTCGATCACCGCCAGAAACTCAAGGCCTGCCAGCGCTCTTCTCACTTTTCCGGCATTGGGCCAGGTCAGGGCGGGGTTGCTGCCGTCAACGATCATTCCTCTCAAAGGGTAGGGCTTGCCCTCAAGGATAGCCTCCGCATAAATATTGGCCTGAGCCTGACGGGTATGCCGGTAAAAGAGCGGAAATTCGTTTTGCCCGATCGCCGGCTTCCGACTTTCCTGGTTATATGCCGCTATCAGGGAGGCCAGCCTGGGCGGGGTTTTAATAACGGCGCCGCCGGCAATATCCAGGTTGCCGGTTACCGCTTGCAGCACGGCTACCGCCCGGGCGGCCTGAAAGCCGTTTGTGTGCAGCTCCAGCGCGTTGCCCTGGCTGATGCAGGCCGGCCCGGACCGGGCATATAGCCGGGCCGCCTCCACAATTTTCGCCGCGGGAACCCCGGTGATTATAGCGGCTGTCTCCGGCGTAAAGCCCGCCAGGTGCTCCGCCAGCCGGTCAAAGCCCACTGTCCAGCGCTCAACAAATTCCCGGTCATAAAGGCCCTCCGTGACCACCACCCGGAGCAGGCCCAGGGCCAGCGCGCCGTCCGTGCCCGGCCGCAGCTGCAGGTGCAGGTCAGCCACACCGGCCGTAGCAGTGCGCCTGGGGTCGACGACAATCAACTTAGCTCCCTGCCGGCGGGCCTGTTTAATTTCGCGGGACAGGAGCGGGGACGACTCGGCCGGGTTGCTCCCCCAAAGAACTATGCAGTCACTTTCTTTAAAATCAGGCTCCGGCAGTGCTCCGTAGGTGAGGCAATTGGCCATGACCCGGGAGTAATGGCAGTGGCTGCCGGCGGTGGAAAAGTTGGGCGTGCCGTAAACCTGGCAGAACCTTGCCGCGTAATGGGTGAATTCTTTGCCCACCCCGCTCTGGCCGACATGGACCGCCAGGGCCTCGGCCCCGTAATTTTCCTTGAGTTTATTTATTTTTCCGGCAACCAGATCCAGCGCCTCGTGCCAGGAAATTTCCTGCCAACCGCCCTCAGGCTTCTTGACCAGGGGGGACTTAAGCCGGTCCGGCGCCTCCACTAGCTCTTTGATCGCTCTTCCCTTCGGGCACAGATACCCCCGGCTTGTTGGATGATCAGTCCAGCCCTCAACTTTATCGATGCGGCTGCCGGCCAAAGTGATCTTCATGCCGCAGCGGGCGTTGCATATTCCGCAGTTGGTCAGGGCAACACGGTTACCCGCTGCCTGTAATACTCTATTGCACCCATCATTGTTATTCATATCTGTCTTCTCCCCTAAGAACGCGCTTAAAGGGTGATTACCTGGTCCACGCCCACTTCACCCAGGGCCGCGTAGAGTTGCGGGAAACAGCCGATTTTGGCGCCGACGACCAGTTTGTCCTCGATGCCGCGCTCAATGGCGCACTTGTCGCAGGCCATCAAGAGCATGCCGTTCAGCTCCTGGATCTGGCGCAGCCGTTCACCCATTTCGCTGCCGTTTAACAGGAAAAATGTGTTGTCCATGAAGAAGAACATTCCAACCACATCAACGCCGTGGGTGTTGTTTTCCAGCTGCGGCATGATCATTTCCTTCAGGATCTTTTGGGAGTTGGTGGATGAAAAAACGTAAGCTACTTTCATTTTATAAACCTCCTTGATTATGAATAAATTCGATCAGCCCACCGGAACTATACTAACCGGCGGCTGATTAATTACTGGCTAGCTGTTTTCCGGCAGGCCAGCTGGAGTTTTCTTGCACCTTCAGTTTGCTCCGGTTGTTTATTAATGGCTACCTTGAGGACGTCCATCAGATGCTCCTTGCTTCTCACATATTTTGGATTTTTCCGGTTCCGGGGGCGTGGCAGCTCAACCGGCATATCCTCCAATATTTTCCCCTCACGGGCCGACATCACAATAATCCGGTCACTGAGGTAAATCGCTTCATCGACATCGTGGGTGACCATAACCACAGTGGTTTTGTCTTTAAGCCAGAGGGCCTCCAACTCTTCCTGCAGGATCTGCCTCATCTGAAAGTCGACTGCCCCTAGAGGTTCGTCCATTAAGAGTACCTCCGGTTGGCCGGCTAGGGCCCGGATGAAGGCAATCCTTTGTTTCATGCCGCCGGAAAGCTGGTGCGGGTACAGCTTTTCCTTACCCTCGAGCTGGGCCATGGCCAATAGCTCCTGCAGGCGCTGCTCTCGCTCTTGGGCCGGGACCCCGGACATTTTCATCGGGTAGAGGATATTATCCCGCACCGTCATCCAGGGAAAGAGCGCATAGTTCTGGAAAACAAAGCCCCGGTCCGGACCCGGCCTGGTCACCTGCCGGCCGTTAAGCAGGACCCGCCCACCCGACACTGACTGGAAACCGGCGATAATGGTCAATAGCGTGGTTTTGCCGCAGCCGGAGGGGCCGAGCAGGGTCACGAACTGGCCCTCATCAACGGTAAAGCTCACGTCCCCGAGTACAATATGGTTATTACCGTCGTTAATGAAAGCCTTGGAAACATTTTCAATCTTTAATTCCATTACTGAACAAACCTCCATTTGGTTAGAGACTTGTTAAACCGCAAAATAATCCGGTCGATCCCGTACCCGATTAGAGCGGCCATGATCATCAGGGCCACCAGTTTGTCGGTCTGCATTCTGGTCTGCGCTTCCACCATGGAGTAGCCGAAGCCGGCACTCGTTGCAATGAACTCCGCTCATATGACCGACATCCAGCCCAGGCCGATGGCTAATCTGCCCCCGATCAGGATATCCGGCAGCGAGGCCGGTACAATGATATGGGCAAAGATGCTCCAGGGCCCGGCGCCCATGCTGCGGGCCGCGTTGTAATAGTCCTGGGATATTTTCTGTACTCCGGCAATGGTGTTCATAATGATCGGGAAAACCCCGGCAAAGGCAATTAAAAACACTGTGGGCCCGTCGCCCAGGCCGAACCAGACGATGGTCAGCGGCACCCAGGCCATAATCGGGATCTGTCTGAGGGAATCAATCAGCGGGTCAAATAAATGCATGGCAACTCTGGAGTAGCCCATTAGAAAGCCCAGCGGGATGCCAATCAGCATGGCATATAAAAACCCGGTCAAAACCCTCTTTAAAGTCAGCAGCAGGTTTTTAATCACGTCAGGATCATGTACAACAGAGGTCAGGGTAACTATCGTTTTCAAGGGCGATGGCATCAGGAACTCACTGTGGTAGTGATTTGCAGCCAGTTGCCAGACGGCAAAAACTGCTGCAAGGGTAGCCAGGCGGTACAATATTTGTTTCGGGCCCAGTGAACCGATGACTTTTTCGCGCATCAGCCGCGTGTTTGCGCCGCTGTAAACACGTATCTTATCCCCAACCGGCTCCATAGCTCCACCTCCTTTCGGGTAAATTCGATATTTTTATATTTCCGGATCGCCTCCAGCAGGATGTCTGGATTATTCAGGTCACCCACCGACTCCTGAAACAGGTGCAGGAACTCCTGATAGCGCGGGTCTTCCTTAAAACCCTTGTTGATTACCAGCACATAGGTGATGTGACCCGCCGCTTCGGCAGTGGCCGGCAGTTTATC
>JAQVGZ010000029.1 GCA_028696455.1 Desulfotomaculaceae bacterium
TACCGCTTCATGATCCATAACCGGAATTTTCTTGCCGGCTGGCCCCAGACTACCAGCCAGTTTGCCATGATCCTGACCGGGAGATACGTGCCCAAGGGCGAGGCTATGCCGGTAGCGATAGTCATTGGCTCGCATCCCCTCGATCATATGGTGGCTACCGCGCCCTTGAAGCCTGGTGTAAATGAGGTCGAGGTGGCCGGATCTTTACGGGGCGAACCAGTAGACCTCGTGCAGTGCGAAACCTGCGACCTGATGGTGCCCGCCAACGCTGAAATCATTATTGAGGGAGAAGTCCCCGTAGACGCGATCGTGCCGGACGGACCTTTTGGCGAATACCCGGGCTACCGCAGCGGCACCATGGCCGAAGGCGTGGCGTTCCGGATCAAGGCCATTACGCACCGGAACAACCCCATTTTATCGATGACCGCTTTGGGCGCCCCGGTTGATGACAGCTCGATTGCAGCTTCCCTGACCGCGGCCGTAGGGATGAAAATAGGTCTGAGAAGGCGGGGTATCAACGTTACAGATGTATACGTGCCGCCGGAAGGAGTCACCCACCTGGCTATCGTCGGGGTGAAAACAGGCGGAATCGAAACAACCAGGAAGGTCCTTGACTACTTTATCGCGCGGCGGGTAATGGTTTTGAAATGCATCGTGGTGGACCAGGATGTCGATGTATTTGACATGAAACAGTGGATGCATGCTTTTGCCACCAAGTGTCACCCGGGGCGGAGTATTCTCGTAGAACACTTTGTCGGTAAGGCCAATGCCCTGACTCCCTGTTACGATGCAGATGAACGGCGCATTCTCAAGGGAGCGTTTGCGGCCTTTGACGCTACCTGGCCGTTGGAGTGGCCAAAAGAAAACATTCCGCCTAGAGCTACTTTTGAGGATATTTACTCGGAAGAGACGAAAGCACAAGTGCTGGCTAAATGGAAAGAATACGGGCTTTAGGAATTGCTGCTTTGTTGCCTGGACAATGATATAAGAATTTAAGGAGGCGAAGAATAGATGTCCAAGGAATACCTGACCTATGTTCGCAAATACGCAGACCTTACCGAAGGTGAGCGTGACATATTTATCAAGGACCTGACCCCGGGTCCGAGAAAATACGATACCAAGCAGGTAAGAGCCATAATCACCCGCTCGGCTGAGAATTTATCAGAAGCGGACACACTCTGGGTACGTTCGGAAATGGGTGTGCTGGCTCCCGAGCCGTGGGCTATAAAAATTATCAAAGAACTCCCCGACTACGTTGTAGGCCCTCCGTATACCGATGTCTTCAGCGTCATGAACAAGTAACAACCTATACATGAAAGGAACCAAAGTGTCTTTATTATGTTATACCTCCCAAGAGGGGGCGATTGAGAAAACGCCCCCTGGTTCTTCTTTATATGGCAAGCTATTTATAGTGATTGGTCATTAGGCAAACATTATTTATATAGGCAATGAGGTGAAAATACATGGATATTGTAGATAAGTTAAATACGGACGTACTGGTTATTGGTGGCGGCGGTGCGGGTCTATGCGCCGCAATTTCATCAAAAAAAGAGGGCGCAGAAGTTATAATGATTAGTAAAAGCCTTCCTGGACGCGCAAACAACACTGCCATTTCGGATGGATCTTTTTCCGCAGCTACCGGGCTGTGGGATGAGCGCGATACACCTGAGCAGCATTTTTCAGATACTTTAGCTACGGGCAGGGGGATTAACCGCCCTGATATGGTCCGCACCATGACTTCCGGCGCACCAGAACAGGTAGGAAAATTACTCAGTTATGGTGTGCCGCTGCAAAAAAAGGATGATGGCAAATTAAAAACCTTTTCCTTACCCGGTCACTCTGTAGCCAGAAATTTGGTAACGGAAAAAAGTTCTGGCATAGAATTTACACTGCCCCTGTTTAACTGTGCCCAAAAATTGGGTGTTAAATTTCTAGCCGGCGTTTTTGTGGTCCGGCTTTGTCGCAGTGAACAGGGTGGCATTGCCGGCGCATTGGTTATAGATCCTGCCCGTCAAGGACTCATTCTAATTCAGGCCAGGGCTACGGTACTCGCTACTGGTGGGGCCGGACATATTTATTCCCATACCAACAACGCTCCTGGCACAACAGGGGATGGCTATGCTCTGGCATTATATTCAGGCATCCAGCTCACAGATATGGAGTTTGTCCAGTACTACCCTACCTGTTTACTAAATTCGTCCCCTGTCAAAGCAATGGCTATTTATGAAGTTTTAGTTTATCGGGGAGGCGCCAGGTTGCTCAACAGCCTTGGGGAAAACATTGCCCTGCGGCACGGGTTAAAAGACAACTCGAGTATGACCAGAGATGCTGTGACCCTGGCTATTGCCAAAGAGATCAAAGAAGGCAGGGGGATTAATGGTGGGGTCTGGATGGATCTGTCGACCATACCTGCGGATAAAATTGGGCGCTTTCAAAAATTTGTCAGAGGTTCACAAGGGCAAACACGTTTCCTGGTTGCCCCGGCTGCCCATTTTTTCATGGGAGGCTTGCTGGCTAATGAGCTGGGGGAGACAGGAATTGAGGGATTGTATTCAGCGGGAGAAGTAAACGGTGGTGTGCATGGCGCCAACCGGTTAGGCGGCAACGCCTTGACTGAAGCCTGGGTTTATGGTGATATCACAGGACGTCTTGCTGCTCAGCACTCCCGGCGCAAGAAAAAAAATTACATTGCTGAAAACCTGCAGTTAATAATTAAAAATCTAAAAGCTTGTACAGAAGCCAAAGGACACGTTTTGGTAGAAGAAGTAGGCAGAGAGTTGCAATATCTAATGTGGGAAAAGGCCGGGGTTATCCGAACCCGGGAGAGACTTAACGAAATGATTGGTGATCTAGAAGAATTAAAAGAAAAGCTCTCTGAAACCAGGGCAAATGACTTTAATAGTTTAATTAAAAAATTGGAAACTAGAAACATGCTGTTGGTAGGTGAAGCAATAGTACTGGCAGCTTTAAGCAGAAAGGAAAGCCGGGGCGCACATTACCGGGAGGACTTTCCAAATGAAGGAGGTGAAAAATCGATTAGCAGTACCTGTGTAAAATTAAATAACAGACAAGAAATGATAATTTCAAAAATTTATAATGTTAATTAGCTATAAAACTCTAACAGCTATTAAAAAATATATATTTGTGATAAACTTTATTTCACGGGGAGGGTAATCAATGCCTCTTTACAGCTTTGCCGGTCGGATGCCGGTAATAAGCGCAAAAAGTTTCGTAAGTGAGACAGCAATAGTCATTGGTGATGTTATAATCGCTGATGATTGTTATATAGGCCATGGAGCTATTCTCAGAGGAGATCATGGCAGAATTGAAGTGGGCTCGCGTACAGCTATAGAAGAAGGCGCAATTATCCATGCGTTTTCAAATACTGGCTGCAGTATCGGACAAAATGTTACTATTGGACATGGGGCTTTAGTTCATGCAGAAAAAATCGAAGATTATGCAGTAATTGGCATGGGAGCAATTCTAAGTCTTTTTGTTAAAGTTGGCGCATGGACTATAGTTGCCGAAGGTTGTGTGGTAAAAAATCGCCAAGCCCTCCCCGGAGGGGTAGTAGTTGCCGGTATCCCGGCTAAAATTGTAAGAGTACTGGAAGATAGAGATAAAGAATTTTGGTTGTGGGGGAAGCAGTTATATGTTGACCTTGCTCAGGAATATCTTTGTGATAAAATGAAAAAAATCTATTAATAATACATGCTTTACATAAATTATTATAAAAACCCCTGTACAGGACCCCCGTACAGGGGTTTTAAATATTTTACATTGAGGCAGCTTTGGGCAGGTCCTTTTTGGTAGCATACCAGCTATAGTCAATATCCGGGAAGATATTATTCATGTTTTCTAAATAACCCAGGTGGCCTTCATCAATACGGTTTTCTTTAATTTCACTGTATAACCTGAGAAAGTTTAACAGATGTGTTTTAGTGCGCTTAATCGCATATTCTACCATTGTGCCCGTGCTCATAATAAAAGCCCAGTCACTGCTTTGCGCCAGTAAAAGCTCCCTGGCGGCCTGATTTAGCGCCCGCCGGTGCAAACTTCCGGCATTATGATAATGGTCGGCCAGCTCCGTCATTTTTCCCGCCGCCATATGCAGGTGCCGGTAGATCCAGTCGTTTGCGCCGCATAGCCAAACCTCGTGGTAACCCTTGTTACCCCAGCTTGAGGAACATGGAATGGCCACTTGGTTACAAGGAAATCTTTGCAAATAGTCAGAAGGAGTGACCATTTCAATGGTGTCCTGGTCAAAAGCAATTTTGCGAATCAAATAATCCAGCCATTTCGGCCCTTCAAACCACCAGTGCCCAAAAAGTTCCGCATCGTAAGGCGCAACAATTATTGGGGGCCGGTCCATTAGACTGGCCAGGTGATGGACCTGGTGCTGGCGGTTAAACATGAAATTACCGGCATGCATTGCCGCTTTTTCATCGGCACGCCAGTGATTATAAGGCTCTTTTTGACTTAAATCAACTTTACCTGAGATTTTATAATATTTTATACCGGTGTGAATCCTAATCCCGTCGGGGTGAATATAGGGGCCAATATAATCCAAATCAAGATCATATCCGATGTCCCGGTAAAATTCCCTGTATTCGAAATCACCGGGGTAGCCCTCCTGTGTGCTCCAGACTTGTTTCGACGACTCTACATCCCGGCCGAAGGCAGCTACGCCAGAAGGGCAGTAAATTGGCGCGAAAATTCCAAAGCGTGGCCGGTGTGAGGCGTATAGCACACCGTGTGAGTCGGTAAAAAAGAATCTAATACCGTTTTCTTTAAGTATTTCATCCACACCGGGAGCGAAAGCGCATTCCGGGAGCCAAATTCCGGCAGGTGGCCGGCCCAGATGTCTGGTATGCAGGTCAACTGCGGTCTTAATCTGGCCCCGCACTGCCTCCGGGTAAAGCATCATTAAGGGTAGATAGCCGTGCGTTGCGCCACAGGTAATAATTTCGAGCCGGCCCAGGTCTTGAAATTTTTTAAAGGCTGACACCAGATTCCGGTTATACTGGTCACAAAAAACATTTCGTGCCTCATGAAAACGTTTTTTGTACATCAGGGCAGTTTCATGAAAAGGACTACCATAAGTACGGCCCTCCTCTTTACCGACCAGTTCAATAAGCTTGTTCAAATGCTGCACATAGCGCTCCTGCAGCAGTGGATCGGTAAACATTGAGATCAGCGTTGGGGAAAGGGTCATAGTAATCCTAAACTTGACCTGATCTTCGATCAGATGATCAAATATTTGAATTAATGGAATGTATGTTTCGGTAATTGCTTCATATAGCCACTTTTCTTCTAAAAAATCTGTATGTTCGGGATGGCGGACGTAAGGCAAGTGCGCATGTAAGACAAGACACAGATAACCTTTGGACATAGTAAACTCCTTTCAATTTTGCCAGCGCTACATAAAAAGTATACTGTTAATAATAATCCATTAATCTTTTTGGTTAAAGCCTGGTGAGCTAATTCCGAGAGGCAATACACCTGCCCGCAAGGCAAGTTCTTCAATGATCATGGGCGAACTGGTACCGTATTGGAACCTGCCCATGGAACGGTAGAGGCCTTCTATCCACATCCATTCCTCATCTAAACGGTCGGATAAAGAAGCCCTTGGGGTCGTAACGATATTAGATCTTAATAAAGTTATAAAGCGGCCGTCTGGAAACATCCGGCCCAGGTCGATGCAGAACGTGCGATCCGGTTCACCTACATGAACGTACCAGTTGTCTATGTTTTCGCTAATATGAATGTCTGTAAACCCGAGTGCGTTATCACCGTTGAAGTTAATACCGGTTATATCATATACCCTCAGTACTGGATGGGTAGTTGACCAGGCTTCCGGCCCGTAATTACTGGTGAATTCGTCTTGTTTGGTTGCTGTTACTTCCCAGTAGGCAAAAAGCCAGTGGGGATCACGCGCCATCAGGATCATTCTGTTAACACCATAACTATGAGGCAGCTCAGCTTCCGATGGCTGGGCTGACGGCTTTTGGGCTGCAGGGATACTTAATTCTCTGGAAAACTCCTGATTAAATAAAGGAGTAGGTTTTAAAAAGCCCTGATGTTTATCTTTTTTTGCTTTGCGGCCTTTTATTTGTGGCCATAAAAAAACACCTGAAACCAGGACCAGTATTATGGCCCAAAAAAGCCATGGAAACAAAACACTCATGGAATTAACCCCCTTTAAAAATAATGAGATTAGCGAAAACTATGTGGCATAATAGAAGTAAATCTGAAGACTTTTTTTATTATTGCCCGGACGAAAAATGATTATTTACAATCTTTAAGTTTAAAAAAATAATTTAAAGACAGGAATAATAAGAGTAGCAGGTTTTATTAAAACATTATCGAATAAGAAGCAACATAAGCCAGATAAAAGGGAGAAAAAAAGAGATTACTGTTAATAATGGTCAAGTTTATCAAAAAGATTCATTAAGAAAAAATAGAAAAATAACCGGTGCCAAGAAGGAGAAATTTGCTAAAATATTAGAGATGATGGGTAAAGCATATCCTGGCGCAGGTCCCGATTTAAAGTACAACACCCCTTTTGAGTTGCTGGTGGCAGTGATCCTGTCGGCTCAGTGCACTGATCAACAAGTTAACCGGGTAACCGCCGGCCTGTTTATAAAATATAACACCCCGCAGCAGTTTGCGGCATTGTCCCCTGAGGATTTGGCCGAAGAAATCAAGGGCTGCGGGCTTTACCGGAACAAAAGCAAATATATTATTCAGGCTTTCAGGGCTATTATAGACAGATATGCTGGACAGGTGCCCCATTCCCGAACTGAGCTGGAAGCGCTGCCCGGAGTTGGACGTAAAACTGCCGGGGTGATTGCAGGTCTGGCCTTTGGGGCCGGCGTGCTGCCAGTTGACACTCATGTGCAGCGGATTGCCCGGCGGTTAAACCTCTCCGAGGCAAAAGATCCATCCAGGGTTGAAGAAGATTTGTCGGCCTATATTTTACCCCGGCAGCGCATGGCAGCGCACCACAGGTTCATCGCCCATGGCCGCCAAACCTGCACAGCGAGACGACCTGCTTGCAGCAGCTGTTGTCTGACTGAATTTTGCCGCTATCCGGCAAAGAAAGGTGAGCACTCATGCACGTAGTTCTTGTTGAGCCGGAAATACCAGCTAACACCGGGAATATCGCCCGGACCTGTGCGGCCACCGGGTCTACTTTACACCTGGTCCGGCCCCTGGGCTTTTCCACAGCTGACAAGTATTTGAAGCGGGCCGGGCTGGATTACTGGCATCTGGTGGAAGTAATCTATCATGACAATTTTGGGGAATTTTTAGCCCGTTACCCGGACTGCCGTCTCTACCTGTCCACGACCAAAGCCTCCCGCTGGTATACCGATGTACTTTATGAGCCGGATTCCTTCCTGGTCTTTGGCCCGGAAACCAGGGGGCTTTCCAAAGAAATTCGTGACGCTTACCCGGAAAGCCAGATTCGCATACCGATGGTCGGTGAGGCAAGATCCTTAAACCTGGGCAATTCGGTGTCGGTGGTGTTATATGAAGCCCTCAGACAGCAGGGTTTTGGCGGTCTGAGGTAAATAATTATTTTAATAATCTGACCGTGAAAGAGATGTTTTCCTTTTGTTTACACATTTGCACCTTCACTCTGAATACAGCCTGCTAGACGGCGCCGCCCGGATCAAGGGAGCTGTGGCCAGCGCCAAGGCAATGGGCATGCCGGCCTTGGCCATTACCGATCACGGGGTCATGTACGGCGTGGTGGACTTTTACAAGGCCTGCCGGAAGGCCGAAATTAAGCCTGTCCTGGGCTGCGAGGTCTATGTGGCGCCGCGCGGTATGACTGACCGCGTACCGCGGGTTGATGACAGCTATTATCATTTGGTGCTGCTGGCTGAAAACGATGAAGGCTACCATAACCTTTTAAATATTGTCTCGCTGGGCTTTACTAAAGGTTTTTACTACAAGCCCCGGGTGGACAAGGAAACGCTCGCCCGGTACAATAAGGGGCTCATCGCTTTGAGCGGGTGCATCGGCGGCGAAATAGCCCAGAAAATCCTGGCCGGGGAAAACGAGCAAGCCAGGCAGGCCGCCGGACAGTACCATGACATTTTTGGCCCGGGCAACTTTTATCTCGAGCTCCAGGACCATGGCTTCGAGGAGCAGCGCATTGCCAACATAGAACTGCTTAAAATCCACCGGGAGCTGGACCTGCCCCTGGTGGCGACCAATGATGTGCACTATATCCGTCGAGAGGACGCCAGGAGCCAGGATGTACTTCTAGCCATCCAAACCGGTAAAAGTGTGGATGACCCGGGCCGGATGAAATTCAAATCCGAAGAATTGTATTTGAAGAGCCCGGAGGAGATGAACCTGCTTTTTGGCCATATTCCCCAGGCTATAAAGAACACTGCGGCAATTGCCGAGCGCTGCAATGTAACAATAGATTTCGGCAATTATTTATTACCCTATTATGGAGTCCCGGAGGGCTATACTGATGACACCTACCTGGAAAAGCTTTGTGCTGATGGTATCCGCCGGATCTTTGGCCGGCCCGGTGAAGATATCAAACGCAGGCTGGAGTACGAGCTTGGGGTCATTAGGCAGATGGGGTATTCCGCTTACTTTTTAATTGTCTGGGATTTTATCCATTTTGCCAAGCAGAGCGGTATTCCGGTGGGACCGGGCCGGGGCTCTGCCGCCGGCAGCCTGGTGGCATACAGCCTGGGTATCACTAATATTGACCCGCTTAAATACGATCTGCTGTTTGAGCGGTTTTTGAATCCAGAGCGGGTGTCGATGCCGGACATTGACGTGGACATTTGCTATGAGCGGCGTGGTGAGGTAATCGATTATGTGGTGCAAAAGTACGGCACAGATAAAGTGGCGCAAATTATTACTTTCGGCACGATGGCGGCGCGGGCGGCAATCCGGGATGTCGGGCGGGCTTTGGACATGCCTTACGGCGAGGTAGACCGGGTAGCCAAGCTGGTTCCCGCAGAATTACATGTGACGATTGAAAAAGCCGTAAACGATGTGCCTGATTTGAAAGAGCTATATAATCAAAAACCTGAGATTAAAAATTTGATTGATACGGCTGCCGCTCTTGAGGGGATGCCCAGACATGCCTCCACCCACGCGGCGGGGGTAGTCATTACCAAGGAGCCCCTGACGCACTACCTGCCTTTATACAAGGCCTCCGACGGGCCGGTGACCACCCAGTTTGCCATGGGAACTGTGGAAGAGCTGGGTCTGTTAAAAATGGATCTTTTGGGGCTGCGTACGTTAACGGTAATTGACGATTGCCTGCGGTTGATCAAAGAGAGCACCGGCACGGTGATTGATATCGACCGGCTGCCGCTGGATGACCTGGCGACCTATGAGATGTTGTCCAGGGGTGAGGCATCTGGTATTTTTCAGTTGGAAAGCAGCGGCATGCGCGCGATCTTACGGGATCTGAAGCCGGAGGTATTTGAAGATATTGTGGCGCTGGTTGCCCTATACCGCCCCGGCCCCCTGGGCAGCGGGATGGTTGATGACTTTATTAAAAATAAGCATGGTCTGACTAAAGCGAAATACTTGCACCCCATCCTGGAGCCAATCTTAAAAGATACTTATGGCGTGATCCTGTACCAGGAGCAGGTGATGCGGATAGCAAGTGACCTGGCCGGCTTTTCTCTGGGAGAGGCTGATATGTTGCGCCGGGCGATGGGCAAAAAAAAGCCAGAAATTATCGCCGGCAAACGCTCCGAATTTATTGAGGGGGCAGTAAAAAATGGTGTAGACCAGGGTGTCGCCGGGCAGGTCTTTGACCTGATGGAATACTTTGCCGGCTATGGTTTTAACAAGTCCCACAGCGCGGCCTATGCCCTGGTAACCTACCAGACCGCCTATTTAAAGGCAAATTACCCCATTCAATATATGGCGGCTTTAATTACTTCAGTTAAGGACAACTCCGACAAGGTGGCAGCCTATATTGATGAATGCCGGCGTTTGGAAATTGAAGTACTGCCGCCTGATGTCAACGAGAGTCGAAAGGACTTTACCGTGTCCGGGAATAAAATTCGTTTTGGACTGGCAGCACTTAAAAATGTCGGTCCGGGTGCGGTGGAGGCCATTATCCAAATAAGAGAGCGTGAAGGTAACTTCAAGGATTACACAGATTTTTGCCGGCGTCTGGATCCAAAGGTGATCAATAAACGGGTGCTGGAAAGTTTGATAAAATGCGGCGCTTTTGATTCACTCGGCCACCGGCGGGCCCAGCTGATGGCGGCAGTGGATACGGGACTGAGCCTGGCCCAGCAATCCCAGCGCGAGCGGGAAAACGGGCAGCTTTCACTACTGGATTTGTTTGGAGGAAGTACCGCTGTTGGCATCAATCTTCCAGACGTAGCCGAGTTCGCCCAAGACCAATTATTAATGCTGGAAAAGGAAGCGCTGGGTCTTTATATCACCGGGCACCCGCTCTCCCAGTACCGTGCGGAGTTAAGCCGGCTGGCCACGGCCAGGGTGGCGGATCTGGCGGATTTGCCTGACGACAGCAACGTGATCCTGGGGGGGCTGATTACCGGAGTAAAACATATCAACACCCGCAAAGGGGATATGATGGCTTTTTTGACTTTGGAAGACCTGACGGGCACGGTGGAGGTGGTGGTCTTCCCCCGGACTTTTTTAAGTCACCGGTCAGCAATTGTTATGGACGGAGTTGTATTACTAAAAGGGCGGACCAGCGGCAATGACGATGCAGTTAAGATCATCTGCGAGGAGCTTTCTTTTCTGGAAAGTCATCTTGATGGTGAAGTGCATCTTAAAATAGACAGCGCTGCTTCACCGTTACTGGATCAGGTACAATTAATTTTAAGCAGTTTCAAAGGAGAGGCGCCGGTTTTTTTCCATTTTGCAAAAGAAAACATTGTTTATAAAACCGGAAGGGAATTTTGGGTTGATTTGGCGGGACCGGCGGTTAAAAGATTGACAGACCTTGTGGGTGAATCGAGACTTGAAATCAAGCGAATACCCGCTGCATCCGTGCCGGAGGGAAGTAAAACTTATAGTGATGCGGTCCCTGTTGGCGGTGTAACAACAGGGGTGAATGAGGAATCCATTTATAAGGTGGACAATAACCAGTTCAATAGGGGGAAAAATAAATTCTTTAGTATTTTGGAATTATAACTTTTTATAAATATGAATTTATTTAAATCAATAATATGGGGGTGATTATTTTGACAGAAGACTACGTTGTAATTAAAGCTTTAGAAAACGGAGTTAGTATTATCGGCCTAACCAGAGGCAAGGACACCAGGTTTCATCACTCGGAAAAACTCGATGAAGGAGAAATCATGATTGCACAGTTTACCGAGCACACCTCGGCCATTAAAATAAGAGGGAAAGTAGAACTGCTAACTAAACACGGGCAGATGCGTACCGCTCAATAAGGGGCGCCCTATCTGCTGGATATCTTATTTAAAAAGAGGAATACTCACCGGTAGGGTAGAAAAAAATAATGATGTGACGGCCAAACTAAGGAGGATTTAATGTGTGGACGGTGGTATATATTGCACCAAATAAGAGAGAGGCGGAAAGACTAAACAGACACCTGACCGAAGAGGGTTTTTTAGTTAAGTTAAGAGCAATCGGCCCGCCAAACTCCGGCAATAGCTGTTCCATAGAGATCCTGGTGCCGGAGTCCGAGGTTGATGAAGCTTTAGAAATAATTAATACCATCTGACCATGCAATTAGCCGCAACTATTTATCAACAAGAGCTTTCACTTGACAATGGAGGTAAATTCATTGCAAAGAATTGGTTTATTAACAAGCGGCGGTGATGCGCCCGGTATGAACGCTTGTATCAGGGCTGTAGTGCGCAAAGCTATTTACCATGGTCTCGAGGTTATCGGAATTAAGCGCGGCTTCAGTGGCTTTATTGAAGCCGACATGACGCCGATGAGTGTTAGTTCAGTAGCCGACATTATCCAAAGGGGAGGGACCATCTTACATACTGCACGTTCCGATCAGTTTCTGACACCGGAAGGACGGGCCAAGGCCTATGAAAATGTAAAGCGTTTTGGTATCCAGGGACTTGTAGTAATCGGAGGGGACGGATCTTTTCTGGGCGCCATATCTTTTCAAAGAGAGCACAACCTCCCAATAGTAGGAGTGCCAGCCACCATTGACAACGATATCCCTGGTACCGAACAGACAATTGGTTTTGATACTGCAGTAAATACAGCCGTTGAAGCCATCAACAAAATTAGGGATACGGCCACCTCTCACGAACGTGCTTTTATTATTGAGGTAATGGGACGCCAGAGCGGGTTTATTGCGCTTGAAGCCGGGCTGGCTGGGGGGGCGGAATCAATCTTAATACCTGAGCGGCCATTTAGATATGATGATATTTGTGAAAAGCTGATCCGGGGCTTTCACCGGGGCAAGCTGCACAGCATCATCGTAGTAGCTGAAGGTGCAACCGGCGGCCTGGACCTGGCGAACAAAATTAAAGCCCAAACCGGCATTGAAACGAAAGTAACTATACTGGGTCACCTTCAGAGGGGAGGTTCGCCGTCCGCTGCGGATCGCGTACTGGCCAGCAGGCTCGGGGCTAAGTCGGTGGAATTGCTGATGGAAGGCGCTAGCAAAATGATGGTAGGGATAAATAAGGGAAAAATCTATACTATCGGTATGGAAGAATCTTTGGCCGGTACCAAGTCGGTTGACCTGGAGATGTACAATTTGGCTAATATTTTATCGGCTTAAATATCTTTATTATTCCTGGATAAATGCTAAGGCGAATATAAATATAGTACAAATATGTTATTAGCTTAAATAAAGTCTCCTTCCTCGGGTATCCTAAGATTTAGGTGGTTGGGGGAGGGATTTTTTTGTTGGATTTAATTGTTAATTATCTGACGGCGCTCGGCTATGGTGGGTTGTTGGCTGGTGTAGTTGCTGAATCGATGGGGGTCCCATTGTTCCCCGGAGGTATAATGGTAATTCTAGCTGGTTTTCTGATTAGCCAAGGGAAAATGGAATTTTTAAGCGCTCTGTTAATTCTGTTTACCGGTTACAACACAGGCTCACTGTCAGCTTATTTAATTGGCCGGAAAATGGGCAAGCCTTTATTTCTTAAAAGTTTCAAGTTTTTTCGCGTTTCCCAGGAGCGACTCAACCAAACACAGGATTTATTGGACCGCTCGGCCCCGGTTTTTATAATATTCGGCAGGTTTCTTCCCGGTTTAAGTAACCTCACCCCCTACCTCGCAGGCATTAGCCGAATTAATATGGGATATTTTATTTTATTTAACTCTATCTTTGCCCTGTCCTGGGGAATTCTATATTTGCTGGTTGGTATGTTTTTTGGGCATAATTATCATACTATAGCCGGATACCTGAACACCAGGCTACCATTAGTAGGTCTGTTGATAATGCTTCTATATTTCCTCTACCCACATATCAAAAGCTTGTTTAAGAAAAAAATTAAAAACACTTGGTCATGAGCATAATAACCTGGAAGTCGATCCGGGTTGTAGCTTATAGGCGAATATAAACGGCCTTCTCATTTTCATCATATGTTGCGTTGAATTTACCCTTATTTTGAATCTTGAAATGCTTAAAGAAGCCTCGCGCACCTATTTTATTTTTGTTAACAATCAGCCCGCTTTCATCACTGGAGGGCTTAATTCTAATTGTTTTTGTTTCAGAGTCATAAGCCAGCTGTACATAACTAGGATTAAGCTTAGTTATCAGTCTTTTATTAAGGGTAAGGTGATTCTTGGAGACTGAAACAATATAACCATTTTCATTATTTGGTTTGTAAACTTCAAAGGCCACTAACTTCAACTCCAATTCTTCTAAATTTACATGAATTATATATCAGAACCCATTTGCAGTCAAATGTTTCATCTTGAACAATAAATAATCCACAAATTAATATCTAAACTAACTTTTCATAAATATGTGTCAGTTATTAACTCTGTCAATAATTGTTGAAACGGTTAAAGCAATGTGTAAAGTTTAATACACTTTCAAAAAAGAAATATGACTAATTACTGTTTTGTCGAATTATGGTTATAGTTCATGTTTATTTTTCTCACTTCTGATTCAGGAAGCAAGCCATTAATTCCCAACCTTTAGGGAAGATCAGTCCGCTTTGTTCCGCTGCCTCTTCGTTATACGTATTATTGAGGTTTTTATCCTCTCCCCTTGTATAAATAGCAAACGGAACTGGCTCGCTGGAATGGGTACGGGTGCTCAGCGGGGTCGGGTGGTCCGGCAGGAGCATGATTTTATAAGGATTGTCTTGCTGGTTTAGCCCGTTTAACAATTCGCCCAGCATCTCATCGACGGCCTCAATTGCTTTAATCTTATTCTGTAACTCCCCCCTGTGTCCGGCTTCATCAGGGGCTTCCACGTGAATGTACACAAAGTCATGGCCTTTATTCAACGCCTCCACAGCAGCCAGGGCCTTACCCTGGTAGTTGGTGTGGATATTTCCGGTAGCGCCTGCCACTTCAAGCACTTCCAGGCCAGCGCAGGTTCCGATACCTTTGACTAAATCAACGGCGGAAATCACCGCGCCGTTCAGGCCGAACTGGTCAAAAAACTTTGGTATAGCCGGCCTTGTTCCCTGCCCCCAGAGCCAAATCGAATTGGCGGGCCGCAGTCCATTTTTAATTCTATTTAAATTAACCGGGTGATTCTGCAGGTAATTAAAGCTCGCCTCCATCAGTTTCATAAGGATGTGGCTTCCTGCTCCCCGGGGGAGGTAATCCGTAATCAGCCGGCCAGAAATATCATGAGGAGGGGTAAGCTCGGTTGCTGACGGGCCACCCTGCCATACTAACAAGTGTCTATAGCTGATGCCGGGGTAAAAATGGATATTTTCACTGCTCAGGTATTCCTCAACTGTTTTGATCAGCTCTTTAGCCTCAGCAGTAGTGATTTCATCGGCGCTGTAATCAATCATTGTTTTTTCCTGATATTTATCCTGTGCGCTCAAGGTCACCAGGTTGCACCGAAAGGCAACATCCTGGTCCTCCAGCACTATACCCATGCTCACTGCTTCCAGTGGCGAACGCCCGGTGTAATATTTCTGAGGATCATACCCCATAACTGATAGATTGGCGACATCGCTGCCGGGGGGGAATCCTTCAGGGATAGTCCTGACCATGCCAATAGCACCGTTTGCTGCTAAAAAGTCCATATTGGGGGTTCTGGCATATTGTAAAGGTGTTTTACCGTTAAGTTCTTTTACCTGGACATCGGCCATACCATCACCTAATAAAACAACATATTTCATGGCTTCCTCCTTAAAAAGTTCATTAATTATTTATCCATAAACTCCTAAATTTATTTAGAGTATTCTACGATCTAAAGTTGAATCCTTTTATATTATTTATTATCGTATATATAATAACCTTATGGAAGATATGGCTTACATTTTTCAGGGTAAATAAAAAACAATTGAGGAATGCCAGAGTAGTCACTATCATAAAACGGCTGGTGAGATGTAAATAAGTTTGGCTTTAATTTCTTGAAAAAGAAGGAACTTTAACATTTCATATCAAATAAAGGTTACAGAATTATATTAAGAAATAAATTAAATCAATTAGGAGGTTTTGCGCTTTTGCGCTACACACCAAAATCCGAGCTGGAATTGCGAATCAGTAAATTACAGACAGTATTAAAACAGAATAATATTGATGGCGCCATGATTATTCAGAATGCTGACCTTTTTTATTTCGCTGGCACAGTTCAGCGCTCTCATCTTTTTATTCCGGCCGAGGGCGAGCCGGTGCTGATGGTCAGGCGCAGCTTCTTGCGGGCCGTGGAAGAATCTGCCCTGGATAATATAGTACAGCTGGCAAACCCCAGGGAAATCATCACAACTTTAAAAACGTACGGCTATGGGGAGCTCAAAACGATAGGATTTGAGTTGGATGTACTGCCAGTGCTTCAGTACAGGCGCTACCAAAAGATATTTGAAGCGGCAGAAATTATTGATGTCAGTTCCTATGTCCGGGCAATCCGGATGATCAAGTCACCTTATGAGCTGGAATTAATCAAGGCCTCGTCTCAAATGAATCAAGAAGTCTTTTCGTTGATCAGAAATATGTTGCGGGAGGGCATTTCGGAATTGGAGTTGGCCGGGCAAGTGGAAGCGGCCGCAAGAAAGCGGGGACACCATAGTATGCTCAGGCTGCGCGGGTTTAACCAGGAACTTTGCTACGGCCACTTGATGTCCGGGAATAGCCTGGCGATACCCAGCTATTTTGACGGGCCTACCGGGGGCAGGGGGCCGGATCCCTCTTATCCGCAGAGCGCCGGCCATAAAATAATCGGCAAAAATGAGCCGATCATGGTCGACTACGGGTTTGTCTTAGACGGTTACATTGTGGACCAGACCAGGATATTTTGTATCGGGAGGCTAGAGAACCACCTGGTACAGGCATATGCTGCGGCGTGCAAGATCCAGGCGGAGCTTAAAAAGAGCGCTGAGCCGGGGGCAGTCTGCTCCGATCTCTACAGTATTGCCTTTAAGATAGCTCAAGAAAGTGGCTTCGGCAAGCACTTTATGGGTTTTCCCGAGCAGGTGTCCTTCGTCGGGCACGGTGTGGGCTTGGAACTGGATGAACCGCCGGTGCTCGCCGCCGGTTTTAAGACCCCGCTGGCAGAAGGCATGGTGATTGCAATTGAGCCCAAATTTGTTTTCCCTGACGGAGCGGTGGGCATCGAGAACACTTTTGTGGTTACAGCGGACGGCTTGGAAACGATCACTAATTTTGATGAGGATATAATTTATGTTTAGACATGATAAAAGCGAAAACCATAATCAAACGGTTCCCGCTTTGCCTTAACTATTACCGCTCGTCAATATCCGGCTCTTGCTTTAATTCCTTGACCAGGTTATCAAAAATCTTTTGTACCGGCAGGATGTCTTTTATTTTGTGCACGTTTTGGCCGGTAAAAACCACACCATCATCAACCCGGCCAATCCGGGCATTTTCCAGGGCCTGAAAGATACAGTACTCCCGGGAGCAATCCTTCAGACAGCCGTCACAGGACTCAGGCTTTGGCGCAATTTTTTTGATTATTTTGTCTGCAAAGGCGTTGTGCAAAGCCCGGCCTGGCATACCCACCGGGCTGGTGATCAGAACTATGTCATCAGCAGTGGCCTTTAAATACATTTGTTTGAAAGCATCAGCCACTGCACACTCGGTGCTCAGCACAAAGCGAGTGGCCATTTGCACGCCGCTGGCGCCCATCCGGATTGCTTTAGCGATTCCTTTACCGTCCACAATACCACCGGCAGCAATCACCGGTATTTTTACGGCAGCAACAATTTCCGGAAGGATTTCATCGATTGAGCGCATTGTGCCCAGATGCCCACCGGCCTCGGTTCCTTCGGCCACGATCGCTGCCGCCCCGAGTTTCTCAGCAATTTTAGCCAGCTTGGGGGAAGATACGATCGACACAATTGGTACGTCCGATTCCCTGCCCCAGTGAAAAATGTCACGTGAAAAGCCGGCCCCGGTAACGATGAGGTCAATTTTTTCCTCAATGGCAGTATGCACCATGGCGGCAAATTGCCGAACGGCAAACATTACATTAATGCCAATAATGCCCCTGGTGTTGCTGCGGGCTGATCTGATTTCGTTTCTTAATTCCCCTATGGACATAGCTGAAGCACCGATCAATCCAATACCACCGGCGTTAGCTACCGCAGCGGCAAGTGGCGCGGTAGATACCCGCAAGGACATACCCCCCTGAATTATGGGATAACGTGGTATTAGGCGGCCGATTTTCAACTCTGGAAATTTCATTGCTAGTTATCTCCCTTGCAACATTATTTACCAAATATTATTTCGTGAACACAGGAAATTTATAAATATATGGTTAAAAATGAATCAACTTTAGTGATATTTAATTACCTTTACACATATTCGGGGCAAAATCTATTAATCCTGTCATATGAAGACTATTTTATCTTAATACAAAAAACTTTTGCAATAAATTTACCTTTGAGGCTATAATTTTTTATAATGTTTTTGATAACTTCCGTTGTCAATTGGATGAGGAGGTTTTCCTTTGCAAGCAATTATACCGCCCTGTACCAATGCCTGTCCGGTTCACACAGATGTACGCGGCTATCTGGCAGCTATATCCAGGCGTGATTATCTGGAAGCCTACCAGCTGATTAAGGCCAATAATCCTTTCCCCTCAGTTTGTGCCTGGGTTTGCCCCCACCCCTGCGAGGGCGCCTGCCGACGGGCACAGGTTGACGCGCCGCTGGCCATACGCAATTTAAAGCGCTTTGCTATTGATGCGGTGGGGGTGGTCGGGGAAAAAGAAATCACTACTTTTTCCGGTAAAAGGGTTGCCGTTATCGGGTCTGGACCTGCCGGCCTGACTGCCGCCTATGATCTGGCCAGAATGGGCCACCAGGTTACCGTTTATGATCGTTGCCAGGAGCCGGGCGGACATTTTTTCGCCTCACTGCCAATTTTCCGGCTGCCCCGGGAAATGTTAAGGCGCGACATCGAGCGGATATATTTAGCCGGAGTCGAGTTTGTGCCGGGGGTAGAGGTGGGCATTGATGTACACATAGATGAGCTAAGGGGCCAATATGACGCAATTGTAATTAGTACAGGGCTCTGGGGAGGGCGGGGCGTAGACCAACCCGGTTTTGAGCACCGTGATGTATTATTGGCGCTGCCCTTTCTAAGAGCGGTAAACTTGGGAAAAAAGCCGCAGATTGGCAAGGATGTCCTGATAATTGGCGGAGGTAATGTGGCAATGGACGTTGCCCGCACCGCAGTGCGCCTCGGGGCGCCCCATGTTACGGTGATCTGCCTAGAGTCCCAGGAGCAGATGCCAGCCTCCAAGTGGGAAATCAAGGAAGCGCTTGCTGAGGGCGTAACGCTGTTGCCGGGCTATGGCCCGGAAGAGGTTTTGTTTGAGAAAGCTAAAATATCCGGTCTTTTAATTCAAAAAGTAAAGTCGGTTTTTAACCAGGAGGGGAAATTTAACCCTGCTTATGAACGGGGTTATTCCCTATCCATTCCAGGCGACACAATTATCCTGGCCATTGGGCAGACCCCTGAGAAATCCTTTTTACGGGGGAGTGGTCTAAAAACTGACGCGCGTGGCTGTTTAATTATCGATAAAATTAATCTTTCCACAAGAACTGCTGGCGTTTATGCCTGCGGCGAGCTAGCCAGGGGACCAGGTCCGGCTATAGCGGCGGTGGCGTCAGGACACCAGGTTGCCGGAATTGTTGACAGTTACCTGCAGGGTGCAAAACCATCCACACCAGAAAAGGAATACCATTTAATTGGCGAGCTGCCTGGCTGGGTGGCTGACCGGGCGCCTCGCTTTGCCCGGCAGGAAATGCCCGCACTGCCGCCCGCACAACGCACCCTCAATTTACAGCCCTATGAACTGGGGCTAGGTGAACATGAGGCTCTTCAGGAAGTGAGACGGTGCCTGAACTGCGGTTTGGGGGCAAGGGTGGATACGGAAAAATGCTCTGCCTGCCAGACCTGCCAGCGGGTGTGCCCGTACGGTGTGCCGGTGGTGGGGGAATACGCGCAAATTTCTCTTGATGGCTGTATGGCCTGCGGTATTTGTGCGGCTAACTGCCCGTCAAGCGCGATTACCATGGAGGTTCTTGAACTAAACACCATTGAACAAACACTGTCCACGCGGGCGCAGGAAAATATTAAACACACAGGCGCTCGGGAAGACGGCCGTCTGCTTACTATATTTGCCTGCCGGGGCACTATTTTTGACGGACTTAGCCTAGAACGGCTAAAAAGTGCCCTGCCGCAAAACCGGTTCGAGGTATTTGAGCTGCCATCAGCCGGGGCCCTGCGCCTGGAGTGGCTCCTGGCTGCCTTCGAGCAAGGCGCAGGTGGGGTAGCGGTAGTCGCCTGCCAAACTGGCCAGTGCCGCCACAACGGTGGCAGCGCTGCCACAAAGCAGGTAGTTTACCGCGCCGGAAAGTTGCTGGAGCAGTTAGGTATCGGCGCTAATCGGCTTTTTTACTGCCAGCCCGGCACAGAAGCAGAAATGCTGGAAGGGTTGACCAGTTTCGCTAGCAATTTGTAGCCTCGGGGCAAACATTATCAGGCAAGAAAACTAATTGTACCGGACGAACTTTTCACTGGTGGCCGGGGGCTTAATTCAGCAAAAAAAGCCCCCTCAGCAACCGGCAGCTAGCCGAATTTCTTTATACCCTGCCTGAGCCATTTGACTGACCTTGCTATTTCACTCAGACTCAAGCCAGCCAAACTTAAGCTTCTGCCACGATTACCTCTGCACCATCCTCTACGCTACCTAGCCCATCAAGGTCACCGTCCACCTGTCCAAAGATATTGACTGCGCTGGCTGCTCGAATTTCACTGCCAATGCTTAACGGGGTCGGCCCGAAAAAGATGCAAAACGCCTTTCCAGTTGGCCAATAACCCAATGAGCCTTTTGATACAAAAGCAGTAGCATTTACCTCTAGTGGCGCATCTACTGGAATAGAAAAATAGATTTCGTCACCCCAGCGGCTGACCCTGCCCTTCAATGGAAGCGCTTCCTTGATTAAATGGCCTGTCGTTGTGTCAAAAATGCTGGCAAACCAGGCACAAGAACCAAATTTAATGGTGATTTTCATTATTTATAAAAAACCTCCTTTATATATCAAAAGCAGGCAAATTTATCTAAAGTCTTCTACCCTGTTTCATTTTATTATGTTGGTTAATAATAATCAATTCACAAGAACCAATTATTTCATCGCTGAATGAAAATAATAAACTAAAGATTAAAAACAACTTTTAAAATCCTGAAGTAATAACTCATATAGAGCTACTTAAAAATGATTAAATATTGCTGAATAGTCTTTTTATGTGTCATTATTGTTATTTATATCTTATTATCTTTTCCTATCTTGTATTATTGTGCTACCAGGAGTAAAATATAAATTGTCGGCAGAAAGACTGACAAATTGTACCTTTATAAACAAAATTTCTGATAATTAGCCTGTTTTCCGAAAGGAGAGGGGGTGCCCTAAATTGCATCGAGTTAACACGCAGGGAGAAATATTTATTAGCAAAATCCTTGGTAAAAGAATATTCGACGGGTCTGGTCGGAAAGTGGGGCAGATCAGGGACCTGGCCGTGCTTTGGGATGGGGTCTTCCCCCGGGTAGCTGGTGTGAAATATGCTAAGGGAAGTCCAAAGATCATTTGTGTATCTGAATTCAACGAGCTCAGCCGGAAAGGTCTTTTCCTTAAGCATAAATTTGAGCAGACAAAGACAGAAGAACTGCAAGAAGATGAATTATTGGTCAAGAAATGGCTATTAGATAAACAAATAGTAGATATCAAGGGGTCAAAGCTGGTCAGAGTTAATGATATCCAGCTATCCTGGCTAAAGCGGAATGATACACTCGAAGTAATACTTAGTGCGGTAGATGTCGGCGTGCGCGGCTTAATCAGAAGGATAGCCGGCTATGATGCAATTACAAGGCGCCTGCCCTCGAGCCTGGTAGGATGGCAGTACCTGGAGCCAATTCGGACACGGACCGCAAATCTAAAGCTATCCGAAGCTGCCGATAAATTCAGCAGGCTGCACCCAGCCGACATTGCGGAGATCATTGAAGAACTCGATTATTACGAAAGGTCTGACTTTATCAGTACCCTTGATAACCAGACCGCGGCCGAAGCGCTGGGCGAGGTGGACCTGGACACTCAGGTTAACATTATCGAGCGCCTGGACAGCGAGCGCGCCTCCAGAATTCTGGTTAACATGGCGCCTGACGAGGCAGCAGACTTGCTGGGGGAACTGACTCAAGAGAAGTCGGACGAGTTGCTAAGCTTGATGGAGCCAGAGGAAGCAGAAGATGTCCGGGAGCTTATGGAATACCCGGATGGCACTGCCGGTGCGCTCATGACCACAGAATTTATTACCCTTTCTATAAATATGACCGCCCAGGAGTCAATAGATAGAATTCGTGAAACGGCCCAAGCGGCAGAAATGATTTATTACCTTTATGTTTTGGATGAGAGCGCAAAACTGCTGGGTGTAGTATCGCTGCGCGAATTAATAATGGCCCAGCCCTTTACCCCACTACCTGAAATAATGCAGGAAAGGGTTATCACCGTGCAATCTGGTGATGACCACAAAGATGTTCTGGACACTATTGTGAAATATGATCTGATCGCCGTACCGGTTGTTGATGAAAAAGGATGTATGTTAGGAATAATAACCGTGGATGATGTTCTGAACACCATAGTGCCTGACCGCAAGAATTTAGAAAGTTTTTCTTATTACATGATGCGCAAAGCCCTTGGCAAGAGGTGATGACCGGATGAAAAAACCGGCTTATATAAAAAAAATTATAATATTCCTCTCTATTTTAGGGCCGGGGGTAATTACTGCTAATGTAGATAATGATGCCGGGGGAATTACCACTTATTCCGTGGCTGGAGCTACCTTTGGTTATCAAATGTTATGGGTATTTATCCCGATGATTATAGCCCTTTTTGTGGTGCAGGAAATGGGTGTGCGAATGGGGGCTGTAACTGGTAAAGGCCTTGCAGACCTGATCCGTGAAAAATACGGGGTCCGTTTAATTTTATTTGCTATGCTCGGCCTGGTCCTTTCCAGTCTTGGCAATACCATTGCCGAATTTGCCGGCATCGCCGCCAGTATGGAGATTTTTAAGATTAACAAATATATTTCTGTCCCTGTTTCTGCACTGTTTGTCTGGTGGTTAATTGTCAAGGGAACATATAAGCGGGTGGAAAGAGTATTCTTAATCGCCTCAGCGCTGTACCTTTCTTATATAATCTCCGGTGTGATGGCTGATCCACCATGGGATGTTGTACTGAAGGAAACAGTAACCCCTCACTTTGAATTTGACAGCCATTACCTGGCTATGTTAATTGGTCTGGTCGGCACTACTATTGCACCATGGATGCAATTCTATATTCAGTCGGCAGTGGTTGAAAAAGGAATATCCGTAAATGATTATAAACTTTCTCGCCTTGATGTGCTTGTTGGAGTGATCATGGTCAACGTAGTGGCCATTTTCATCGTTGTGGCATGTGCAGCAACACTGCATAAAAACGGCATCGCCATTGAATCTGCCCAGGACGCAGCCAGTGCCCTGATGCCACTGGCCGGCCGCTGGGCCTCTGAACTGTTTGCCTTCGGCCTGTTTAACGCGTCTTTGTTTGCGGCTTCTATTTTACCACTATCTACAGCCTATCTAATTTGTGAAGCGCTGGGCTTTGAAGGCGGTGTGGACAAGACCTGGGAGGAAGCGCCAGTCTTTTATTGGCTTTATACTTTTCTTGTAGTTACTGGCGCGGGGATCATTCTAATCCCTGATCTTCCACTTATTCCGATCATGATCTGGACCCAGGTGATAAATGGCGCGCTGCTCCCGCTGGTATTGATCTTCATGCTTAATCTAATTAACGACCGGGATTTAATGGGTGATTATGTCAATTCCCGGGCGTTCAACCTGGTAGCCTGGGTAACCACTGTTATTATGATTGCTTTGACCGCTTTTCTGGTAATTATGTCCATATTTCCATAAAGCAGTGAATTTTGTTACCGCTTATTAACAACAAACATTAAGTCCAATCTACAGATTGTCTAGTTTCTATTTTGGTTCTGCCTTATCACAACCGGTTGAGTTAAGCGAATAGACGAAAAAATCATGGGTTAAAATATAGATAGCAGTTTTAATGGAGGTGTCCTATGGAGATAGATACATCTTGGCACGACTGGAAAAAGACTCTCGGCAAGGCAGTAGGTGCCGCCGAGTTTGTGGGAATGTCTGACGAAATGATTAATAAGATTGCCTATCATCTCGGCAATTTTTTCGCAAGTAAAATCGACCCGGCCAATCGGGAACAGCGACTGTTAAAAGAATTATGGGAAGTTGGCACCGTAGAGGAAAAAAGAGTACTGGCTAGAATAATATCCAAACTGGTCAATCAAAAACCGCTGCATTAGTACTATAGTCCGGCAGGCAATAGGGTTTATGTATTATTTATACGACAGTTACACCGCATACACAACTCCCTTTCCGGCGGCATATGTTATAAAAAATGTCACAAAAGTTTTGTTTTTTTGCCGGTTTACAGGGGGTTATTAAATGAAAATCGGGGATATAGTAACCAGAAAAGTTTATGGTGAGGACACGCAGTTTTGTATAATCGGTTTCTACACTAACCAGTCTACAGGAGAGAGAGTGGCGATATTGGCCATCCTTGATCCCAGTTTAATTATTGAGTCTTCAGTGCAGGATTTGGCCCCTATATCAGCTCACCATTTATTAGCTTTAACAGCACCACTGGTGCACTAAAACTGAACTGCCGTAAGGCAGTTTTTTATTTTCAGGCTGTTTATTTGCCGGCTATAAAGGGATATTATCAAAAGCATTGAATTATACTACATAAAAAATTTAAAGCGTGTACGGTATCCTCCCTTACAGGCCACCACACACACTCATTGTATTGGCAAAAGCTTTAGGGATCGAAAGGAGTTTTACTAGTGATTAAAGAAGCTGATTTTCCTGTTATTGCCGAGGCGGCGGTTGACCGGGCCAGACGCTTAGGCGCCGATTTGGCTGAGGCTTATATCAGCAGCGCCAAAGAGTTAAATATAGAAGTCAGGAAAAACTGCGTGGAAACATTAAAATTTGCTGAAGATCGTGGCCTTGGAATACGGGTGATCCACAACGGCAGGGCTGGCTTTTCTTTTAGCACCGATTTAAGTTCTACCGGGGTGGCGGAAGCAGTGCAGCGGGCACTGGTAAATTGTGAAAAAACAGCTAACGATCCCTATCATTGCCTGCCCTTACCCGATCAGTCCTACCCGGAGCTGGATATTTATGACCCCGGTATCCGGGCAGCTACAGTTGAAGGTAAAATTGAACTGGCCAAGTTAATGGAACAAGCAGCGCTGGACTACGATCCACGGATCAGAATTATCGAGAGTGCGACCTATCATGATGGTGAGGCGCTTATTACCATAGTCAACAACAACGGTATGAATTTGACCTGCCGTGGTGGTTATTGTGGTCTTTACCTGGCCCTGGCGGCAAGTGACGGCAGTGACAGCCAAAACGGCTTCGCCCTGGACTACCGATTAAGATATAAAGAACTGGACCCCAATAAAGTCGGCCGGGAGGCTGCCCACCGGGCGGTACGTATGCTGGGAGCAGCGCCTGCTCCGACCCAAAAAACCACTGTGGTGTTGGAACCCTACGTGGCGGCCGG
>JAQVGZ010000112.1 GCA_028696455.1 Desulfotomaculaceae bacterium
CCATGTGGAGTGCGTGGTATTGATGTCAAGGTTGCAAGAATGAGTGTGTCAAAAGCCAAGTAAATAAGAGAGTTCGGGGTTTTGGATGCAAAAAATTGGAGTTAAAAATCGTAAAAATAACAGTTAGTGGAAACAAGCCAAAGCTAGTGATTTTGAGTACGACAGAACGGATTAGATGTTGGTGCTTGCTGACAGAGCAGGTTAGATGTCAGACCCTCGCGACAGAGCAGATTAGATGTTTTTTGAAAAATCCGGGGTTGTGAGAGAGGTTGGATATATGAATAAAAAAACGTACGCATTTGACGCCGTCATTCAGAAAGTTCCTAATATAAACGGTGCATATGTCGAATTCCCTTATGATGTGAAAGCGGAGTTCGGCAAGGGCAGAGTAAAAGTTCACGCAACTTTTAACGGTGAGCCATATGATGGGAGCATTGTTAATATGGGTCTGAAGAATGCTAACGGTTCGGTGCTCTACATCATCGGACTTCGTAAGGACATACGCGCCAAAATCGGCAAGCAAGCAGGCGATACCGTAAAAGTAATCATTATTAAGCGTGAGTAATATGGAAATTTCAGCAACGCACTCGAAGGAATAATCGGGATTGGCATTTATGAATGCTGTCCATAGTTCTGAAAGGCCGACAAACAAGGTTATCAGTGTATTTGCCGCCGTATTCACCGTATTGGCATTATTACTTGTCGCTTTGCTGTTAATAAGTCACCGATAGGTGATTATCAGATAGGTATCACCGACCTCTTCGAACAGGAATCCAAACTTCACTGTAAGCGAAATCTTTTTTATGTTTATCCATTTTAGTGAAAGAAAAAGCGGGGGCATTGATTACTTCGTAATGGGAAGTAGGAAGCCATTCTGAATATATTTTTGCCATTGTTTCTTGTAACATAGAAGGAAATGCCCCTTCGTTTGGAAATACAGCCCAAGTACCGGCTTCTACCGGCACTTTTTCCAATAGATCACTTACTTGATTTTCCGTGGTCAAAACACCGATCAAGTGGGTTAAATCTCCTTCTTCTTTTAAAAAATTAGCGTCAGCATCATAAGAAGCATTGACAATTTCATAAGGCTCTATATTTTGCAGAGCATGCATCTCTGCTTTTTGTTCGTCCGTTATGCTTTCGGCAAGCTTTACAATCTCGTTGTTTACACCTTCAAATTGCATAGGAACACGTTTGCTAACACCGACTAAATTAAACGCTGATTTGTCAACAATTCTAAATTCCATAGAAATTCCTCCCTTGACGATTATTACGAATGAAAGTTTGGGAAACGTTTTGCTTAGGCCTTTTTTTATTACATCTGAGGGTAAAAACCCACTCCATTTTTTAAATGCTCGAGTAAAGCCGTCCATTGACTGATAACCATATTTCAAGGCAACATCCGTTACTTTTTCGCCATGTAATAAATCCTTGTTTGCTTCCGACAGTTTTCTGTTTTTGATATATTCGCTAAGCGTCAACCCCGAAAGGTAAAAAAATATCTTTCTAAAGTGGTAATCAGAAACTCCGGCATATTTAGAGATTATTTCAAGAGTTAGGTCATCGGTTAAATGATCTTCAATATAGTCAATTACATGATTTAATTCTTTTAACATTGCCTCCCACCTTTCGTATCTACATAATACCAAAGCTACTTTAACGATGCTCGACTTTTTTAGCGTAAAAATATCGAAAGTACAAAATCCTGAAGAACCGGATGCCAGGCAAATATACAAAGAACGCTGTGGAGGCTGAGCTAATCGCAGAGAATGCGAAATGGTGCAATTACAGTTTCAGCTTTTATAACATGATAAACTTTTATTTGCAAACTTGAATAACATCCCGGTGAATTAGTAAAATAATTATTATAATAAAAAAATGAGGTGCTCGAAGTGTTAGCCAAAGAAATAATGAATACTAAAGTAATTACCTTACAAAAAAACGACACTATTGAAGAAGTTGCTGAAATTTTAGTAAAGAATAACATTTCCGGGGCCCCGGTGGTAAATAAGGATGGAGAGATAGTAGGGATTGTTACCGAAGAAGACCTGATTCATCAGGAAACAAGCCCCAGAACACCAGGTTTTCTGAACATTCTTGGTGCTTTTATCTATATTAACGGCATTGAAAGGTACCGGGAAGACTTTAAAAAACTTGCCGCTACAACAGCCCAGGAGATAATGACCACCGGAGTAATTACTGTTAACGCAGACACAGATATTAAACAGGTAGCTACTTTGATGGTAGAACATGATATCAATAGAGTGCCTGTAGTTGAAAATAAAACAATACTTGGTATTATCAGCCGGGCAGACATAGTTAAAGCACTGGCCCACAAGGCTTGATATTTTTTTTATTATGGATAATACTACTGGGGCCAAGGAATAACGAATCGAATTGGCTGCCGGCGCCGAAAGAAGATTTCAACTTACTGTTAAGGCTGTATCAACCCGCTGCTAAAATATTAAATGGCACTTATGAAATACCGGGGGTAAAACGTGTTCGGTAACCAACTTTATATTAATTCACGGCAAACAATGGGGGTCGCCGGCAGACGGCAGCCCTCTTGTTCTTTATTGACAAAGACCGGCGAATATGCCGTATATGCAAAAACCAGGGGGACGGTTCTCATGGTTCGATCTTCCCCGAACCATGAGAACCGTCCCCCTGGTTTAATAATCTTACGCAGGCTGCATTCTTATTTAGTCAGGGTCAACAGCCACTCCTCACCTTCCTCAGCAACATTAACCGACCATTTATGGGCCTTAGCCATTCTTGAAATGTTGTCCCGCGCGGCCGCTCCGTTTACCAAAACCTTTATTGTGCCGCTGCGCAGCTTATCGATTTCTTTCTTAACCATTAATACCGGCTCGGGACAAGCCAGGCCCCGCGCATCCTTAATTTCCGACATTAGCCGGCACCTCCCGCTCAGATTTTTCTGCTTTAAGATTATAATACACATTGAAGAAAGCGATACAAAGCAATACGGCAAAGCCGATAACAACCGCATATTGGCCACCGACCGGCACTCCGTTAGCGCTGGCAGCCAGCCCAAAATTGTGGGCAAAAGCGGCGCCCGCCAACAACCCGGCAACTGTTACAGCAGAATCAGTGTTGCCCTCTGACGCCCCGATTAGCTGGCGAAGCGGGCAGCCACCCAACAGGACAGAACCAAAACCGCCTAAGGCCATGCCGAGAAAGTTCCACAAACCATCGGTGTGAGCAATCGGCTGTCCCGCAAAACCTAACTTAAAGCTTCCCACAAGCAGATTACCTACTAAAGCAACAACGAATATAGTGATAAAACCGGTGAGCAGGTATGTGTCTCTAAATAAGATAAAATCCCTGATCCCGCCGACGAAACACAACCTGGAGCGCTGCGCCAGCACGCCGACAATGAGCCCTGCTCCCAGTGAAACAGCCAGAGGCGCATGCATTGAGCCGGGTCCCTGGGCGCTAAACAAAATAAAAGCAGGCGCAGCCAATAAAAAGGCTAATAAGGCCAAAGCAATCACCGGAAAGATGTAACCGTTGGTTTTATTATGGATAGCCGCCTGGCCAAGGGTAAACCCTTTCCGCAGGAAAACTATGCCCAGCGCTACTCCTGCCACCAGGCCAACCAGGCCGACACCGGCGTTTAAATCACCGGCCGCAAGCCTAAGCAGCATTCTCAGCGGGCACCCCAGAAACACTAAAAGTCCAAGCATCACAAAAAACCCCAGGACAAACCGGGTGAAGGCACTCGAACCGCCCCATACCCGGAATTCTTTTGTCACAAGGGCCGCAGCAAAAGCGCCGATGACCAGGCCTAAAATTTCCGGCCGCATATACTGAACAACGTTAGCACGGTGCAGCCCGAGGGCGCCGGCTACGTCTCTCAAGAAACAGGCGATACAAAAACCCATGTTGGGGGGATTGCCCAGTTTAACCAACAATATGGCCAGAACCCCAACAATTGCGCCGGCCGAAATGATTACGGCTTTGTTATTCAATCTCCACAGTCTCCTCTCCAGATCAATTAAGCCTCATTGAAACATACAAATATAACCATTTCACCTCCCCAAGACTTCCTTCAATATTTCGATTTCACCACATGCATATCCTTTATCTTGTTGATTTAATTATTTTATAGATAAGTTGTTGTCAATAAGATAAATAAATACAACTGTTTGCCTCCGAAAGGTTCCACCCATTGACATCCGGATCATTAACTGATACAGTACATTACAGCAGTAATGTACTGTTGTGCATTTGAGGGGGTGTGTTGTTGGGACTGGATATGGTTGAAGACAAACCGCTCTACGTGCAGATAGCGGAGTGGCTGGAAAACGAAATATTATGCGGCAATATCAGGGAAGACGAAAAGATTTATTCTCAGTATCAACTGGCGGAGATGTTTAATATTAATCCTGCTACCGCGGCCAAGGGGATTAACATCCTGGCAGATCAAGGTATCCTCTATAAAAAGCGTGGGCTGGGTATGTTTCTTTCAGCCAGGGCCAAGGAGAAAATTCAGCATAAACGCAAGAACCATACCTTAAAAAAACTGGTGGAGGAAGTAGTGGTTGAGGCCAGGCGCCTGGGTGTTTATGAACATGAATTGATTGGGATGATGCAAGATGCCAGGAAAGAACTTGACGAACATGAAAAATAGAAGGGGGTTAAAGGGTGGAGGTAATTTCCTGTAAGGGGCTGAGCAAAAATTTTGGCAGAGTAAAAGCAATCAACGATCTATCCTTTACTATTGAGCAAAACAGGATTACAGGACTGATCGGGCCAAATGGGGCCGGGAAAACAACCTTGTTGAAAATTATTGCGGGTTTTAGGCGCCCCTCCGCGGGTCAGGTTACGGTTTTCTCGGAAGATCCTTTTAACAGTCTGAAAGTTTCATCCAATATGATCCTTATTGATGAGAACATGCAGTTTCCCCAATCATTTTCCCTGGCAGAGATCCTGTCAGCGGCATGTGCGTTTTATAAGCACTGGGATATGGAGCTGGCCAAAGGGCTGTTCGATTATTTTTCCCTAAATCCAAGACTGCAGCATCACCACCTCTCCAAAGGGATGAAAAGCACTTTTAATATGATTATCGGGCTGGCGGCGCACTGTCCGCTGACTATTTTTGACGAACCGACTGCCGGCATGGATGCCGGGGTGAGAAAGGATTTTTACCGGGCTCTGCTCAGGGATTACCTGCAAAAACCCCGCAACATTATTTTTTCAAGCCATCTGCTGAATGAGGTTGAGGATATTTTGGAGGACATTCTCCTGCTCCGGGCGGGTGAAAAGCGGCTGCATCTGCCGGTTTCCGACCTGAAGGAGTTTGCCGTAGCTTTGCGGGGCAAGAAAGAAGTAATCCTTGGTCTAACGGCAGGACAGGAGATTTATTATCAGCAAAGCATCGGCAAGGATTACTATTATATCGTGATTAGCCGTGATTCGGCCGATGGGATATTGAAAAAAGGCAGCACAGCCGGTGTAGAAATCCTGCCGGTAAAGGCAGATGACCTGTGTGTTTACCTCACTAACAGAAACAGGGGAGGAATCGATCATGTCTTTGACAGAAACCAGCCTTTTTGAGGTTGCCAAGAACCAGTATTTGTATAAGCTGAAAAGCCGCCCGGGTATTTTTTTGGCTATGGCTGGGGTGCAGGTGATAGCCTTGCTGTTTTCTTTGGGAGGTGTGACGAGATATGGCATGGGGGCACAATAC
>JAQVGZ010000030.1 GCA_028696455.1 Desulfotomaculaceae bacterium
TAAACCAGAACAAATTTTAATTAACGTGGCACAACATCCTGGAGTATATTTTTTGAGGACCCTTATTTTTAAAGGGTTTTTAGTACTTATTTTCCGGAAAAACCGTTTTTGCTGTCAAAGTTGAGTTAGAAACGGTTATCGGTGCTCGCTAGCCCTGGTTTTTAATTATCCTGGCCAGGAGTTGTATTTGGTTGTCCGGGTGAGTGTTGGGGTTGCGAGGGTTTGGGACAAGTACTGCGACTTCGGCTAGTTCGTCGAAAGAGCAGTGGACTAGAATACCACTTGCAACGGTTGGCATGATTGACACCTTCTCATTAGCTAAGAGATAAAAGAAAAGCCCGAAGGCTCAATTTACAACTAATTCAACCATTCAGGGTTAATCTCAAACCAAAGAACTTTTCCGCATAACTCACACTTACCTACACCATATAACGGTTCACCAGGTTTAGTTACTGCATATATTCCAACAAATGTGGGTTCCTCTTTTGAGCTTGCGCTATGGGTACACAATAAAAATTCAGGTGCTTCCCCAAAACTGCCCTCATATTTCCATTCTTCTGTATTTGTTGTAAATTTATTCTTCTTAGCAACTCCACATGTCATAAGCCATTCGGGTGGTTTTTGTCCCACGAATATTACTCCTTCGCTGTTTTCTTAGATATTCGGTAAAAGTAGGGCTTTTCCTGCAATAGCTCAACTAGATATCAACAAAATTGATAGGCGTATTGAAGAAATACTAAAACATGAGATTGAATTCGAAATAAACTAGCAGATATTTCGCTCAATAACATCCATAATCGTCTAGATATTCATTTTCCCTCACTGATATATTCCATAGCATTTTCACATAAGGAGTTAAAACTTGTTTGAAGTGTTGTGCAAGTAGTTGTCCCTGGAGAGAATCTACTGATATAACGATGTTTGGGTTATTATGCCCCCAGATTTGCGCATCATCACTCAATCTATCCACTCTTTTGTCATATGTATACCACCCGATACAGAGTGTATTATCCAGTAGTAATCCCCGCCAATAAGTAATAAGGCCTCCGGGGTTTCGGAGGCCTTATTACTTATTGGTTTCAGACGATCTTTCAGGAATGGCCAAAATAATGGTTCTATTAAACGTGTTAGTACCTTTTAGCTAATTATTATAGAAAGGGTATTGGACACCAGATGTCCAATACCCGTAAAAGGTAAGCAAATTAGCAATCACCCTCAGGAAACCTTAATAACCATTGCTGCACCGGTATCTCCGGCCGCGCATCCCGTAAATAGTCCATAACCACCGCCAAGAATAACCAACTCTTCAATCATTTCAATAATTCCCCGCCCGGCAGTAGGTCCCTGGGGATGACCGTAAATCATTGAGCTGCCATAATTATTGAATTTCCTGAAATCAATTTCCATTTCTTTAGCAAGGTATAGATCATTGGCTGCAAAAGGATTATGAGTCTTAATGGCCTTCATTTCCTTGATACCAAGCCCGGCTTTTTCCAGCGCCATTCTTGCCGAAGGCACCACGGCCATGGCCATATGGGCTTTGGGTGCGCGCGCAAAACCGTAGGAAAGGATCTGTATTTCAATGCTGCTATCGGCACTGAGCTCTTTCGCTTTTTCTCTGGTGGATACGATAATTCCGCAGTTGCCGTCAGCTGGGTGGGTCTGGGCGCCGAAGGAATGCACTCCACCCTCAATGACCGGTTTTAATTTGGCCATTACTTCTTTCACTATTGGAGTAACACCTTCGTCAGCCTCAAGTAATCCAAATTCCTTTTTACTCTTTTTGTATTCTACCGGGAACATATAACGTTTTTGGAACTCCCGGTCGTTTGCCAAGGCGTCCAGGTACTGCTCGTAGCGTCTAAATGTTAACTCATCGCAGTCTTCTTTGGTAATTCCGCCGGCCCTTTTCACTACGTTTTCCGCCGTCTGGACCATGGCTACTTTTCCCCATGGGTCGCTGTTGAAGTTGTCCATTCCCCAGTTTTCTGAAATTACCTCCCCGCCGGGACCCTGGGGATTGGGCCAGATAGTGTGCGGGGCGTTGGACATGCGGTCTGTCATCAGGCAAAATGCCCTTTCAAAAAGGCCTGTTTCAATGCCTGCAGCCGCATGGCTCACACAGGTCGTGGATGTGGAGCAGGCCTGTGGAACATGGCAACCGGGGATATCCGTGGCTCCCAAGAGGGCGGCGGCCCAGGGGGCTGCGTAAAAGGTATGCAATTGCCCAACGGTTTTGCCTAAATAAAGGTACTCAAATATCTTCGGATCGATGTTCTTTGTCGCCAGCCACTTTTTGGCAGTTGCGGCTCCTAGTTCAATAGAGTTCTCATTTTGCAAACTCCCCTGCCAGCGGGCAAATGGGGAACTGTAGTATCCGCGATAAGGAATATATGCTTTTGTATACATAATAATACCCTCCTCATGATAAAATGGTTTACACTAAGTACTTACTGACCCCTGGAACCTGCTGCGTATTCCCTTTCAGAGCTACCGTGTTCTTAACATTATATTGTTAATGACTAACTACTTACCGGTAAAAGCAGGCTTACGTTTTTCTATGAAAGCGCCAATCCCTTCCCGTCGATCGTCGCTGGCAAATACGAGGATGAAATGCTTTGTTTCAAAATCCAGTGCTTGGGGTAGGCTTATATCCATGCCTTGTTTTACTGAATTTTTCATTACACCTAAAGTGTGCGATGACTTAACCACTAGTTTATCAGCCAGTTTTTTGGCCTCTTGCATTAGTTCGGCCGCAGGGACTACCTTGTTAACCAGGCCATATTGCAAGGCCAGATTGGCATCGATCATTTCTCCTAGGAAGAGCAATTCCTTCGCCCGCGCAACTCCAATTAAGCGGGGCAACCTTTGGGTAGCGCCGCCGCCTGGAATAATCCCTAAATTGATCTCTGGCAAGGCAAACTTGGCTTTATCCGCCGCAAGCCGGAAATCACAGGTCAGGGTTAACTCACAGCCACCACCGAGGGCAAGTCCATTAACAGCAGCTATTGTCGGCTTACTCATGTTTTCAATTAAACTAAAAGCATTTCCGGATACCTTGCAGAAGTGGTGAGCTTCCAATGGGGTCATATCTTTCATTTCATTTATATCAACTCCGGCAGCAAATGCCTTTTCACCCGATCCAGTAATAATTACCACCCGGACGGCAGGGTCTGCATCAAGTTCAGACGCGATTTGTCCAAGTTCATGAAAAAGCTTGGTATTTAAAGCGTTGACCGGTGGTCTGTTTAAAGTTATAGTCGCTATTCCTTCATCAACTTTAAGACCAATAGTCTCATACATGGCCCTTTACTCCTTTATCTCGAATTTAGTAATTATAAAAACCCTTACCATTCTTGCGGCCCAACCGGCCAGCCCGGATTAACTCTTTGAGTGCCAGAGGTGGATTCCAGCGAATGTCTTTAAACTCATCGCAGAGATAATTAACAACGTGATAAGTAATATCAACCCCACCGAAATCTAGCAATTCAAAAGGACCCATGGGGTAGTTCAGACCCAGCTTAACCGCGATATCGATATCCTCCGGTGTTGCTACTCCTTCCTCAAGTAACTTGATTGCTTCAATAAATTGAATCAGCATGATCCGGTTAACAATAAAACCTGGCGAATCTCTTTTAACCAAAACTGGTGTTTTACGCATCTTAACAGTTACATCTTTAAGAGTGCTGACAGTATCATCACTGGTGTAATAACCCCTAATTATTTCTACTAATCTCATTATTGGCGCGGGGTTAAAAAAGTGCATTCCGGCAAATCTTTCCGGCCGTTCGGTAGTAGCTGCAAGTTCAGTTATTGAGAATGATGATGTGTTTGAACATAAAATTGCTTCTGGTTTGCAAATTTTATCTAACTTAACAAAATTATCTTTTTTAACTTGCATGTCTTCGAAAATAGCTTCAATTACTAAATCCACATCCCCAAAACCATCCAGGCCTGACTGTGGTTCAACTCTCGCTATGATTTCGTCTTTTTGCTCTGTTGTCAGTTTGCCTTTTTCAACACTTTTGTTCAAAAAACTGTTAATATTCCCGACAGATTTTTGTACAATACCTAAATCCACATCACTTATGATCACATCAAATCCACCCTGTGCCGCTACATTGGCGATACCTGTGCCCATGGCGCCTGCTCCCAATACTCCGATCTTTTTAATTTCCATAAAGATACCATCCTTTCTTAGCCATCAACATTTATTTAATTCAAAATTCAAAACAAAACTGTCAAGTCATTGCGGATTATAAAGGACGATTGCCAACGCTTATTAACTGTTTTTGTGCAACAATTGCTAAAGGTATTTAAACTCTATATTTAAGCAATAATTATTTTGCTGAAGTCCTTCCAAACCATATAAAAGTCCTGCTCTTCAACGATTATTTGAATTAAACCAACAAACGAATTTCTTAACTACCAATCTTTTTTTAATAATTGTTAAATTAATATTATTAAGACGATTCAATTATCTTAATTTACTTCATTTGTATATCCAGTTGTTGTTACCAGCACATTTAGGACATCTTCAACTCGTTGCGGCAGGAAAGGAATTCCTTAACCTTATCTCGTTTATCTATAGATTCATTCAACATCGCCTCCTTTAATTGCGAGCTAGCTGCTTAACCATAAACGGACTTAATGCATTTATATAAAACTGGGTTATGCTGAGAAATTTGTAGACAAACAAGTAGGTTTTTTCAACCATCTGACCAATCAAGAAAACACCTTTTGGGGGGCTTGTCCAGAATGACCTTCCATGAACTACATAGCCTTGAAATCCCTCGGAAATGTTATATAACTAACTATAGCCTTGTCTCTCGGTAAAACCAATAAAGACATATGTTTTTCCCCAGGAGTTATCAGAACCCAAATTATTAAGATTCCATCAAAAATAATTTGACTATAGCTGAGGACCCCATGCATTGCAGGGGGTCACTAGGATTAGTAATTAATAAACTTTCATTTATCTATAATAAGTGAATGGCAAAACCATCTTCTTTATTAGCGAACACATTCTCTATCAATAAGGTTAATGCAAAATATATGCCTCCCGTAAAATTAAAGAAAATCCTTATATAGAACCAAAGATCCGTATAAAAAAAGTGCGAAATATGTCGGTTTAATTCAATTCTGAATTAACTTAGCATGCTTATTGTAAAACTCTATCTTTAATTAGGTTTGTCCAGTGAAGATCATTGAGTTAATATTGACTCATTTATTCCAATTTTGACTGTCAACTAACTGCTACAAACATTTGGTAACATAAAAGTATCATTTCATTGGCTTTCTCAAAGTAGTAAAAATTTAATATTTCTCCCAGAGTAATTTTTTTAGTTTATATTTTTTAGTCATTCGCACAACTTTACTTTGACTAACTCCCAGTACCTTAGCCGCCTTATAGGTACTTCTATATTTTTGAAGCGCCTGGACTACTAAATGCCTTTCCAACTCCTCAACGGCTACCGTCAGGTTCATCTGCTCAAATTTATACAAATGATTGCTTTTTTTAATGCGAAACTTTTGAGGGAGGTTCTCTAAACCAATTTGTTGGACATCGGTAGTGACAACAAGTCTTTCGATTAAATTGATCAGTTCTCTAACATTTCCTGGCCAGTCATACTTAGTCAGGCAATCAACAACACCATCAGATAAACTTTTTTTTAAGTTGTATTTTTTATTATAAAGATCGAGAAAATGGAAAAGTAAAGGAGCGATTTCCTCTCTGCGGTCCCGCAAGGGAGGAATCTTGATGGGAATAACGTTGATACGATAATAGAGATCCTCCCGGAAGGTTTTTTCTTTAACCATTGATTCCAGGTCCCTGTTAGTCGCAGCCACTATGCGGACATCCACCTTAATCGTCTTAATCCCGCCAATCCTGCTGAGTTCCTGCCCCTGCAGGACACGTAAGAGCTTGACCTGTAATCCTAATGGAAGTTCGCCTATTTCATCGAGGAAGATCGTACCTTTATTTGCTAATTCAAAAAATCCAGGTTTCCCCGACCGGTTGGCGCCTGTAAAAGCACCGGGCTCATAACCAAAAAATTCGCTTTCCATCAATTCTTGAGGAATTGCGCCGCAGTTAACTCTAATCATTGGATGTTTTTTTCTTTTTGGGTTAAGGTTATGCAGCAAGTTTGCGATTATATCCTTGCCAACCCCAGACTCCCCTTGAATAAGAACAGGGCTCTCCACTGTGGCAACCCTTGTGGCTAATTCTATGATTTTTTCCATCTCTTTGCTTTTTACAATAATACAATGCTCTTTTGTATATTTTTCTCTTAAATTTTGCATCTCAAACAGGTACTGGGCATTTAGCTCCTGAGTTTGCCTGAGCTCCTCTTTCAGTTGCTTTAATTCAGTGACATCCCTGAAGTTAACCACAACTCTGATTACTTCACCCCTATCGTTAAAAACCGGGTTGCCGATTGCCATTATTTCTTTTCCGTTAAAGGATTTTTGTAAGATGGTTACCGGCTTACCTGTTTCCAATACTTTTAGTGGCAATGTCGGGTCAAAATAGTAACCTTTTTTCTTTACATTGTGTAGATTAACGCCAAGGACCTTTTCAATTTTTAAACCGGTTACCCTTTCAAAAGCCTTATTCACACGTGTTACCAAACCATTCTTGTTTACTATGCTAATACCGTCGTAAGAGTCCTGGAAAATAGAGTTTAACTCTTTAAATTCATTGTCAATTACCTCTAATATATTAACGCCTTGTATTTTTTCTTGAGCTAAAAACTCTGCGGAAAGCTTATTAGACCTTATTATATGGCATAAATTGTCAACCGTTAAGCTGCTAATATTTACATCGTAAATTGCTGCACTTGAACTATTTTCAGTAACTTGGTTTTGATTTGTCTGACTAATCATAACTAATCTCTCCTATTTAGTTAATCCTTAGCTCTCAGTACCGCAACAAATTGTTAACACAGCTTTTCTTGCTAATTCTACACTTAATGAATATATATTTTAAATATAACAACTTTAAGATATTTTGAAAATTATCAAAAAATTATAAGGCCATTAAATCCTATCCGTAGATATATGCTGCACTATTATTTGTGCGATAGCCCGTTAAAAATCATATCTAAAAAAATCTCGGCAATCTCTTCGGCTGACAGTAGACCATCAGTATCATACCAACGATACATCCAATTAGTCATGCCAAAAACTGCAAAAGTTACTATTTTAGGATCTAATTTTTTAAAGTCTCCTTTTTTAATGCCCTCTTTAATTATGCTAAGGAATGTTCCTTCATATTTCTTCTGCACTTCACGTATCTGATTCTGATATTTTTCCGACAAGTGCTTGGTATCCTCAAGCAAGATGGCTAGCTCTGCCTGGTGTTCCATCGAATCCCTGACATGGTATTCTATAGCCCGCCGCAATTTTTGTATAGGCGGCAGGTCTTCTTCTTGTATCTTTTTGAGTGATTCAAAACCCTTTAATACTGGCCGCTCAACGATATGGTAAAGTATCTCTTCTTTACTGTTTATGTAGTGGTAAAGGCTGCCACGGTAAATTCCAACTTTCTCGGCAATGTCCTGCATTGATGTACCGTGATAATTTTTTTTGCGAAATAATTTTTTTGCCGTGTCAACTATTTCGGTATAGCGTTCTCCAGATGTTGTGTTCATATAATTAACCTTCTTCAATAATTGTACTAAATTAATTTGAAAGCTTGTCCAATTAAGAACTCACTATTTAATGAATTCGCTTAAGTTAATTTGGTTAATGTGTTAGTTAGCTCACATTAACCTTTTTGACCACTGTTAACCATACGGAAGAAATTATAAAGTCAATACCTTTTAATTTACCGATAAAAATATACTTCTCTTTAAACCGTGCTATTCAACCAATAGCCCGTTAAGAATCATATCTATAAAAATATCAGCAACCTCGTTAGCTGATAATATACCATCAACGGCATACCATCTGTACATCCAATTAGTCATACCAAGAATCGCAAAAGTTACAATTTTGGGATCTAATTCTTTGATATCTCCTTTTTGAATGCCCTCTTTAATAATACTAAGGAAGGTTCTCTCATACTTCTTCAGCTCTTCGCGTATCAGTTTCTGATACTTTTCCGACAAGTGTTTAGTATCCTCAAGCATAATGGCTAGCTCAGCCCGGTGTTCCATAGAATAATGTCTAACATGGTATTCTATAGCACGCCGCAATTTTTGTATAGGCGGTAGGTCTTCTTCTTGTATCTTTTTGAGTGATTCAAAACCTTTTAATACTGGCCGCTTAACGATATGGTAAAGCATCTCTTCTTTACTGTTGATGTAATGATAAATACTGCCACGGTAAATTCCAACTTCTTCAGCAATGTCCTGCATTGAAGTACCATGATAATTTTTTTTGCGAAAAAGTTTTATCGCTGTATCAATGATTTCAGCATATCGTTCTCCAGATGTTGTAGTCATATAACTAGCCTTTCTCCAACAATCGTTTGGTACGCCATTAATATATTACCATCGCAGGATAATATATGTCAATAACCATTTAATTTTAGTACAGTGCTTGGTTCTTTTCAGGCGCACCGTTAACGGTACTGTTGAAACTGCCGGGGGACAGAACTATTTCTTTTCCGTTTAATTACTTGCCTAGTTCCTAAACCGATCTTGCAGTTTGAAAGCTTTCACAGCATATTCAAAATATACTGCGGCAAGGCGGGTACCTTAATCTATTAAATATTAGACAAGTATGGCCTGCATTACGTGATGCAGGCCTTATAATCTCCAGAGTCTATAACTAATCGTTGTTTAACATTTTGAACAATGTCACTGCGGCCTCAGCCCTGGTAACAACCTCTCTCGGGTAAAAACTACCGTCTATAGGTTCAATTAGCCCCAGTCCTGCTGCTATGGCAGCGTGGCCTCTAAGATGGGCTGATATTTCACCGGCATCTTTGAAGTCCAGCAGATAGATATCACTTAGCCCGGCTACTTTAGATAAGCCCATAGTGTTGACAGTTAGCCTGGATAGACACTCCCGGGTCACTGCCGCGCCTGAGTCGGGCTGTTCACCTGCCTGGATGATTCCCATCCTCTCTGCCACCCTGTAGTATGCTTGATACCAGGGTTCTTTTTCTGATTGCGCTCCCATCCGGTAAACTGTGTCATAACGGCTAGTGCCGCTTTTTACCAGCATGGTGATGAGCTCAGCCTGGGTTACGGTGTCGGCGGGCCGGAATTTTCCGTCCTCTCCGGTAACAATCTTGGCTCGGGCAAGCTGTTCAATTGCCTCGCGGGCAGGATGCCCTTCCAGGTCGGCAAACTTAACCTCCGCACCGGTTGCTTCCACTGCTTTTCCCTCGTGGCTCAGAGGTTGGCCGGTAAAAGCGTCCAGCATGGCAAAGTTGCGTAAGGACATTATATATACCAAGTGGACTTTGGCCTTCTGTGCCCCCATCCACTCGTCACGGGGCCAGATGCGCACATATTCCAATTCTAACGGGACCTGCTGCAGGTGTTTATCCGCGGCTCCCTCAACGCTTATGACACCCTGTGGCTCTGGAAAATCCACGTCCCACCAGTTCATCCGGTAGTTGATTATCTCACCGGTTGAACTGTCAACACTGACAAAAAACCCGTTTTGTGGAAAACGGATGTCTTTGACCACCCGGGACCATTCAAAAGTATACGAGCGGGGTAGTGGCTTTTCTGACGGGGATAAGACCGGTCCGAGTTCCGGACGGGAATTACTGAAAAGCACCTGCTCCCACTTGTCGGGCTGAGCTTTCTTAATAAAATCTTCCGCTTTTTGACGCGCCGCTTCCTCGCTTATTTTTACTTCAGGAGTCTCTAACTTTACGGAGTTACTATTACTGCTAAAGGATACCAGCTCACCTGTTGACGCGTCCACAGATACGTCCAGCCATTTGCGGTCCGCCTCGTCACCCGTCTGCCAGTTAAAGTGCCACGTCCTTTTTTCCTTGAACATATAATCCTGTTCCAGCCGGCTGCTGTTCAGGGTGTACCCCTGCGTTATTTTAACCAGGGATTTAGCCAGCTCGAAGGCCTTGTCCATGGCAAGTAAATCTTCTGTTTCTTTGACGGCGGCTTCTTCGGCCGGGGAAAGCTCATCCGCCATTTGCTTAGCATTTGCCATACGCATATCGGCGCTGCCGCCCATGCCATAATAACCGGAAAGCTCATACTCCTGGTTCAGCAATTTACCGGTCAGAGCATCAATGAGCACCCTGTCTTGCAGGCCGGGCAGTCGGTAGACCAGCTTCAGGGGCACTTCCCTGCCTCCGGGGACCTGTGGCCGGAAATAAAATAGTGTAGGGCTCGACTCCGTACGGAATATCTGTTCAGCCTGCGCCGCAGCGATATGTCCGGCTGCCGGCGGGAAAACTTGTGTGTTGTCCCAATTTACCTCAAAGTTTACCACTTCACCGGTATCGCCGCTGACAGTTACATTGATCCCGTTTTCCGTATAGGGTATTCCTTCAATTATCCTGGCATAATTGTACCGGTATTCCACCTGACCGCGTTTTTCAAAAAGGAGAGGTATGTAGTCCTGACCACGGTCGGGCTGGAGTTTTGTCAGCTTGTAACGCTCAGGCTGCACCTTTTCGACAAATGTGGCCGCATAAATCTCAGCCTGCTCCCTGCTGTATTTGGGCAGTCCGCGATATTCCTGCCCCGGCTCAACAGGCGCCCACTTGTACATTCGCCAAATTTCCCCGCTCTCAGCATTTACCCGGACGTCCATGCTGCCGCCTGGATCACCGGTCCGGTACCAGCGCAATTCCCAAAATGAATTCTTTTCCGACTGTTCGAATCCGGTATCAAAGTGGTCGAAGTCCACGGGCACCGTCAGTGCCTCTTTTGCGATCTTAATGGCCTGTTCCAGGCTGACAGCAGTCTGCTGTCCTCCAGCATCCAGCTTGACTGCGCTTTCAGATAGCTCGCTCCGGGCTGCATTTTCCAGATCTAGATCTGGTACTAAGACTTCTGACCGGGCTGTTCCCGGCAGGCCAATAATCAAGCTTAGTGCTAAACAAACCGCTGTAGACCTGACCACGATTCCTTTTAAATCCACTGCATCTAACCTCCCCAGGTTTAATGTGAAAACGAACAACCCCAAAAATTAACTCTCCCCTCCTTTTCAAAAAAGTCACTGCTTAATCGCTTTTAACCAGCGGGATATAGTTACATTGTTTTAGGGAAAAATCATGAAAGTTAATTGTTACAATTACTCTAAATACATGAATAGCAGTACTTACGAATCATAAAACCAGTCGCTACAGAGCCTTGATTCTTGTCATTGACCCCCTCAAACAGTAATAATTTAATCGGCTTTAGGGTACCGGAAGTGATATTTCAAAGGGGAAGGCCATTTAAGCAGGCCGTTGTCTTCCCGGGTAAAGGGCCCGGCGTTGTGGATCAGCAGAGGAACACCGTCTGCCCGCCTCTTGTCTGAAACCACTCCCACATGGTCGTAGGGAGGACCGAACACCACAATGTCGCCGCCCTGCCACTCCTTTAAGTTTTCCGGATCCCAAGGTTTGATCTCAGTGGTCAAATGTCTGGCGTATTTTTTGAAAAATGCCTCCTGGTTCGGCACCCGCCGAAAGTCAATGTTAGGCTCCGGCGCACCGGCCACACGGGGGTAATCCCCGAGATGTTCTCGAATATCGCGGTCCATCATTCCTTTTAAGTCGTATCCGGCGTTTTTCAGCGCCCGCCAAATTACATCCGTACAGACGCCCTCGTTATCCGGTGGGTATCCCCCGGCGTAGTAAGCGTCTCTATAGGTGGGCTTCGCCTCCAAGTCCTTGCGCGCTCCCAGGACAATATCGTCCAGATCGTAGATCCCGTCACCGTCCTTGTCGCGGTCTAGCACGACTTTTTCAACAACACAGCGCTGTTCAACCAGCCCGTCTAAATGAAAAGGAGGGGTCAAGCTGATACTATTGTTCCTCCAGTCAAACAAGGCCAATGATGATAGCGCGGCAGCAATGAATATTAGAACTTTGATTAAACGGCTGGTTTTTTTATTTATAGTGATCACCCTTCAGTGCCGGTAAGTTTTTTTCAAGTTGATGTATTTATACCGCCGGTCAAACTAATTCTTGTAAAACAGTCCAGCTCGTATGACGTACCGTCAGCGCTCTTTTCCAGAATCAAAATTTGCCCACTGCCGGGTTCCCAGAAACAAGCTTCGAAATTTTCACCACCTTCTGCCACCACATCATAGCTCTCACTCTTAGGATCTAAAACGGCTATTTCTTTTTGCACCTGCTGGCCTTCGGCCAAGGTCTTGCTCGTCATCATGACAATGCGACCGTCTGGAGTAAAGGCTGCGCTAAGGTACACCCGGTTATCAAAGCGATAATCATTGTACGGTTCCACGTTCCCGGATCCGTCAAAGAATCTAATTCCATCGGAAGAGGCTTTCAAAAGTCTCCCTGCTGCGGGATCCAGGGCAGTGACATAATTAATTCTCCCGAAGTTTTCGCCAAGGTCAGTAATATTTCCTTCAGTCAGATCGACAATATGCTGGTAATAGCCGTCGTCCCAGCCGCTGACCACATGCAGCGAGCGCCCCGGCACCAGCCACTCCGCGCTGCGAAATTTACCTGTTTTCTGTGGCAGGATCGCTTCAATGCTACCGTCGGACACCGATATTTTAGCCATACCCTGCAGGTGCCCTGCACCATCGCCCAGTTCCTGACCCAGGTCACTGAAGTAAAATAGGTGCTGGCCGTCGGGATACCAAACCGGGTACCAATCCTGAGTAGTTTTCGTTAGTCGCTTTTTGTTGTTGCCGTATAAGTCGCAGACCCACAGGCCATTGTTGGTCTGTGCATAAGCTATCCTTTGGCCGTCTGGGCTATAGCACCCGTAATAGGTATTTTCTGCAATTATATTTTTCCTGCCGTCGATCATGGACATTCGGTAAAGAGATCCGTCCTTTATGTAAAGCAAGTTTTCTCCAGCGGAGTCCCATCCGATGGTGCGGATAAATTCTCCCTCGTCCATTATGTTGACTGCCCCCACGGCAAGGTCCAGCAATAAAAGCTTGCTGTTTTTACCCGTGTTTTCTTCATCCTGGTAACAGTAACCGCTAAAAACTGCCATTCCCCTACCCGGCCTAAATAGAAGGTCCTGGTTGTACCCGTTTAATGACAGCTCTCTAAAGCCGATGCTTTTCCGCTCAGTATCATCCGCCGCGTCCCTGTAGACGTTTAAGATGTCTGTGCTTTGTTCTCCCCGCTCATTTATGGCCACCGCCCAAAAATGAGCCATTATACTTGCCTGTGGCAGACGGTAGGTAATGCTGAATTGCCCGCCGTTGCCGTAAGAGGTGGCTATTTTTACCGGTATTTGCCCGGTTCCGGTCGGTGTAAGGTAAAAATCGACCTTATGTGTATTGTCAGCTTCCACACAGGCAGTAAAGGCGCGTGGTATGGTGTACCACCCCGCATCGAGCTTGGTATGTGTAATACCAAAGTTTTTAATCACCGGTTGATCTGTTGTAATCTGCACTGTCCTGGTAGCCGCGTCCCTGTAGACGTTTAAGATGTCTGTGCTTTGTTCTCCCCGCTCATTTATGGCCACCGCCCAAAAATGAGCCATTATACTTGCCTGTGGCAGACGGTAGGTAATGCTGAATTGCCCGCCGTTGCCGTAAGAGGTGGCTATTTTTACCGGTATTTGCCCGGTTCCGGTCGGTGTAAGGTAAAAATCGACCTTATGTGTATTGTCAGCTTCCACACAGGCAGTAAAGGCGCGTGGTATGGTGTACCACCCCGCATCGAGCTTGGTATGTGTAATACCAAAGTTTTTAATCACCGGTTGATCTGTTGTAATCTGCACTGTCCTGGTAGCCGCGTCCCACTGCACCACCGCTCCCAACGTTTCAGCGATAAAGCGCACCGGTGTATAAATTCGATCTTCAATGAGGACGGTGCCGGAATCCAGCTCAACAGGCGCCCCGTTAATGGTAGCCGTTAAACCGCCGGGAACCAGCATTATCTCTTTTCCGTTCCGGCTAAAAGTAGCGACGCCAGAGTTCCAGTTCACTTCTGCACCCAGAGCCTGTGCCACAAAACGGGCCGGTGCCTGTGTGCGCCCGTTTTCATCAATAAAAGGACCGGCGTCGGGAAAGATTACCTGACAGCGGTTAACCTGTACATTTAACGATAAATCCAGTGCCTCACCTGCCATAGCTTTACAGGGTGAAAGAACTATTGAAAGGATTAATAGAGAGATAGTCAAAATAATAACATATCGATGCGATAAAATTAACATGATTCCAATATTCACTCCCATTTGGCTGTTTTATTACCTCAATATTGGATTAAACATCAATAAAATACCAATCGTGAAACTGGCGATGTTAGCGGTTAAGAAAAAAACTACCCTCCTTATCCTGGAATATTGTCTTAAATGTACGGCAAATAAGGTCGCTTCAATAATCAATATAATAATTTCAAAGAATAAATACAATATTATAGCTAGTGAAGTACCTAACCTATTACAAGCTGTCTCCAAGAACTACCGCCGCCTAATGGTTAAAAAAGCGCACCCCTGGATCTAGAAGTCATTCCTATTTTATAAATAAGACGTTTCTTAACTTTAGAAGGTTCACTTATTAATGATTCCCGAAAATTATCAATTGCCATGGGATACTGAACGTTATCGATAATTAAGACTCAAAACCAGGGATTACCTGACACTTACCTTTTTTTCTCCCGCAAAACACTATAGTTTCCCCACTGCTCCTGCCATAAAATTACCCCCTACGATAATTTTAGATTTTACCATAGGGGGGTTAGTTTCCTAATTGCCTTCCGTTCCAGTTACAGCTCTCCAGCAGGCTTTTGCTTTGGTTCATGAATTAGAATCTCAGGATCAGCCCCTGGTTCTGAAGTTAATGGTTACACCCTTTCCACCAGTTGTTTCTGCCAGCGTTTCGCCAGCCTTTGATCTCAGGCGGGGGGATATATTTAAATTATAAGAGGTGTTGGGGCGAAGGAGTTGAACTGGAGTTAAAAAAATATTTACTCTTTGTGAAAAATCGACTGTTTCAGGGACCCTACTGAAGTTAAGCGGTACATTGGCTTTCTGAGCTGATGACAGGGTGATGCTGTTCTGATTATTTTGCCAGACATTGTCGCTGATGACGTTTTTATCAAAGCGCAGAGTTATTTGGGGACTCAGGGGAACATCAATCGCTCCCTGCAGTTCCTTGGTGTTTTCCCTGGCCGAAATGAAACGCAGCGGCTTTTCGCCAGCTATGCCTGGCTCTACGGGTTCGGCCGGTGGCTTGCCAGGGATTTCGGGTGCCACTGGCTGTGCCGGCGCCTCTGGAATGGTAATGACCTGACCTGGATAGATCAGATCCGGATCTTTTATTTGGGGGTTAGCTGCAATTAAGTCATTCAGACTAATCCCATTTCTTTGGGCAATTAAGAATAAGGTGTCTCCAGCCCTGATGGTATAAGTCATTAAACTCACCTCTCAAAAAGAGTTGCATTAATGCATACATTTGTTGTTCTATCTTATGGAGGGAATATAATATTCGGTTACAGTTTTTTAAAAAAGCCTTCTATCTACGCTAAAAAGGCACAACTTCCAGGTAATACCCGGCTGTTGTGCCTAATTATGCGTAGATCCTATTTTTCAATAATAATGTTCACATGTTATCCTTCTGTCGCAATCAACACTATTCCCCTATGAAGCTATTTTATTTCATTGATAGCAGCAGAATGATCAAATTTAGGAGAATTAATCAAACTGGAGACTTTATGCATTGCCATTTGGCCGCGGTAGGGATGCAGCAGCTGCTTAAGCCTTGCAGATGTCTCTGCTTGCTCTAGCCAGGTTCTGTAATCACTCTCCCCGGCTAGAATAACCGGCATCCGGTCGTGAATCATCCGGACAGTATTATTTGCCCCAGTGGTGATGATGCTGAAGGAGCGTATTTCTATGCCCTCTGGAGAACTCCAACGAGCGTAGATGCCCGCGAAGGCAAATACTTCCTTACTGGGCAGTGTAATCCATATGGGCGTTTTTTGGCCGTCCTGTTTTTTCCACTCATAAAAGCCATCGGTCGGAATCAGGCAGCGCCTGAGCAGGAAAGATTGTTTAAAGGCAGGCCTTTGATCAATTGTCTCAGCCCTGGCGTTGATCATTTTATAGCCAATGGTGGCGTTTTTGGCCCATGGGGGTATTAAACCCCACCGCATCAGCAATATTTCCCTTTTGCTATTTGTGCTGGTGATTACCGGAATATCCTGACCGGGTGCAATGTTGTAGCGCTTGCTAAATTCAAAACCTTCCCCCTGGTATTTAGCCTGAAATAATCTCAGTATGGTGGGCAGATCAACCGTCAAAGTAAAGCGCCCGCACATTCTCATCACCGCCGAAAATATTAATCAAAGTTATTATAATATATTTTCGATTGTGATGGCTTCCTTTTCTGGAATGTGTTTAAGCATTAGCTTCAGCTCTGTTAATTGCCCCCAGGAAAGTGCGGTGTCTTTTTTCGCGACATATTCCTTGAATTTAGCCAGGGAAAACTCAATGTTATCGATTTCCTGGTGATCCAGGATAGTAGGCCACCATTTTGCTTTTTGTTCCCAGGCTTTTTCTAATTCAGCAACTTGCGCGCTGGCATCATCCCATTGGTTTTTTTCCAGACCAGATTCTATTTGTTCAATATGCTGAATTAATTCGCTGGCAGATACCTGTAATTGATGATTTACCCAAAAGCCCAGGGATATAGCTGCTGCAAATATGATCAGTAGGGCTGCTAATAGTCTCATAGTTCACCCCTTTGTCCGAAATTTTATTATTTAGCTTTAGCCTGATAAAATAACTTTCCTTCAGTATCGAGGCTGGCAAAAAGCACTTCTTTAAAACTATTAATGCCAAATTTTTTTAATTCTGCTAAGACCCACTCAGGCTCAATGTTTATTTTAGCCAGATTCTCATAGAATACATGGCCGTCAATAATCAGCGTTACCGGCAGACCTTCATATGTTGTTGGTAAATTTATATCCGCCGGCACAAGAGGCCTTTTTTGTGACTTTAGAATAACGCTTAATTGACCACTGGTTTCTAATATGGCAAACTCTATATCGGAAATATTGGGAATATCCTTAGAACGAAGCTGTTCTAATAAATCGTTGATGTTATAACGTTGTCGGGCTAGCTCTTTCTCCATGATTTTGCCATTTTCTATAAGTACACTGGGGGCACCACAAATTATTCCCCTGGCCCGCTCGCTTTTTAAAGAAACATATGACAGCACAACCTGGATTACTATTAAAGTTAAAATTGGAAAAAGGCCGCTAACCAGTGGTATTCCCGTATTTCCCATTGGAACAGCGGCTATAGCTGAAAGCATAATGATGATCACCAATTCGTAGGGCTGGAGTTGACCAATCTGTCTTTTGCCCATTAACCTCAAGCCAATAACTACTACAACAAATAAAATAATTGCCCTAATGCTCCCAAGTAGCATGTTTTCAGCTTATCTCCTCATTAGTGATTATCTTGGTTATCACCGTGATCGTGAAAATAAGATGACCCTAATTAAACTTTGTTCCTATAGATAGACTCCGTTCCCTATAAACACTACTGGCTAGTCTAGCTTCTTATTTAAAATTTATACATTTTCAGAAACCCGGACACCGGTTAGCTGTTAACAATCTTACTGTTTTCTTTCGTAATGATCCCTTTACCTACAAAAGCTGGCGATTTTATACTTTCATAATGAACAAAGAAAATCATTATAACATAACCTGACATAGTAGGATGTTATACTCAATGAAAGGAGTGGTGACTTAAATTGTTCGAGCAGTTGAAAGCCATGCAAGGTAAGAATATAATTCTTGAACTAAACAATGGAAGAATGCTGCCAGGTATGGTAATTGATTTAGACGAGGATTCTATACGCTTTGATACCAGTGATGGAGTAGGAATTATCCCAGTAAGCAACGTCCAAATTATCTGGGAGCCCGCCCAACACTCTCTTACGGAAGAGGATATGGAGGTCCTTACCCAAAAGCTGAGAGACAAGATAAAAGCAGAAAGCGGTTTACAGCAGCAGGGTGATATAAAAACAGAAATCGCCTGCATCAGCTTCCCTGCCTTCACTTGCAGTCAACGCTATATCTGCAGGCCACCGGATACCTGTACGTTTTCATTCGCCTGTCCGGGTAATTACGTGCCTGGTTTTCCATCGGCTGGCGGTGGCTGCCCTATATTCTTGTGTGGCCCCTTCCAGTTTGGGCAGCCTTGCAGGCCATTCATCGTTAGCTGTGGTCCCTTCCAGTTTGGGCAGCCTTGCAGGCCATTCATCGTTAGCTGTGGTCCCTTCCAGTTTGGGCAACCCTGCGGACCTTTCACCTTTAACTGCGGTCCTTTCCAATTCGGGCAGCCTTGCGGGCCTTTCACTTTCGGCGGCTCACAGTGTGTCACGCCGGGAGGTTTTGTTTGTGCTGGGCAGCAGTTTTTTGGTTTGGTTGGACCACCAGGGATGGCATAGAAAACGTCCTTGCCTCAGGTTTAAGTCTCTAAATTGCAACGATCACGGATTGATAACCCTGGCTGCTTTAAGCCAGGGTTATTCTAATGGCGATTTTCTTCTTTTAGAGTTTTTAAGGTCAATAAATGTACACTAACTCCGAACCCAACTACAAAAAGTAATAATCTTATATGCAAATTTGATACAACCAAAATTGAAATAGCAAGGGTAAACCATAAGAATATCAATGCGCCAATTTTTATGCTCTGTTTGATGGCTCGATAAGTCACGTAATTGTATATATAGGAACCAAGAATTTTGTGATTGATCAGCCAATTATACATACGGCTTGAACTACGAATATAACAGAATGAAGCTAGCAATAGGAATGGCGTGGTTGGCAGCACAGGCATGAACACCCCAATAATTCCCAATGCCAGAGATAGTGAGCCTGTAATTATCAATAAGTACTTTCTAATAAATTTTGCGGTCATATACTGCCTCCATGGGACGATGGAGTTATTGTTAAAGCATAGCTTAGTAACTATATATTATCATTCAACGTATATAAAATACAGCACATTAATAAAATACTCGCCCGATAACCTTTCTACACCATGCTGATTCACTAGTTCCTTCCATTCCCATATTTAGCCTATTGATCATAGCCCGCAAAGTGAATATAATATAAATCAAACACAAGTTCGGGGTGGTTATATGAGTCGGGTTATCGTTCTCGCTGATATGAATTCATTTTTCGCAAGTTGCCACCAAGCTGAAAACCCAGAGCTAGAGGGTAAGGAGGTTGTGGTGGCCGGTGATCCGGAGCGACGTTCGGGCATTGTGCTGGCCAGCTCTTACCCGTGCAAGGCAAAAGGGGTAAGGACCGGTATGGCTGTGTGGGAGGCAAAGAGACTGTGCCCGGAAGCCATCTTTTTTAAACCACACTATTCCCTTTATGTCGACTACTCGACGCGGATCCTCGGGATTATGCGAGACTTCACAGACCTGGTAGAACCGTTTTCTATAGATGAAGCCTTTATGGACCTGACCGGAGTTATTCATTTATTCGGCCCACCCCTTCAGATTGCCACACAGCTTAAGGAAAGGATCCGTTCCGAAGTAGGGGTTTTTTGCAGTGTCGGTGTCGGGCCTAATAAACTAATAGCCAAGATGGCCGCCAGCCTCAGAAAGCCCAATGCAGTTACTATGCTGCCCACTTTGGAGGACTACAGAAAAGCTTTTTATAAACGGCCCGTAAGGGATTTGTTCGGAGTAGGCGCCAGGTATAAGCAACATTTAAGTTATTTCAACATACATACTATTGGCGAACTGGCAAACTTTCCAGTTGAGGTGCTAAAAAAACGGTGGGGCAAAAACGGCGAGATGCTATGGTACTGCGCCAGGGGCATTGATTACTCCCCGGTGATGCCTACTTCCCTGGACACGTCCAAGAGCATCGGCCAACAAAGAACCCTGCCACGAGATTTACGGGGCTTTGAAAAAATAAAAGTGATCATCTTGGAACTCAGCGAGATAGTGTCAAGGCGGGCCCGCCAGGGTGGTTATGTGGGACGGACAGCTTTTTTAACCCTGCGGGACACGCAGCTTAACTTTTTATCCAGAGCCATGAGCATGATGGAGCCCACTGACCTTCCCGACGATATCTACCAGACAGCTTGCAGACTCCTGGAAAAACACTGGGAGGAACCCTGGCCGGTGAGACTGGTGGGGGTGACACTCAGCAATCTGATTAAAAAGGAGTACCAGCAGTTCGACCTTTTCGGCAGGAGGGAGCGTCAAATGAAGTTGGTCAGTGCTTGTGACGCCATCCGGGACCGGTTTGGCGAGGCCGCGATTTTTAGAGGGGTATCCCTGCTGGATTATAGTTTAAGGAGAAGTTAGTTATGGCGGACAAAAGGAATGTTTTGTGGGAAAAGCATCGGATGTACCTGCCTGAGATGCGCAAAAGGGCTGTCCATCGGTGCAAGGACTGTAAATTTTTCGTGGCGATTAAGGGAAAAGCGGAAACAAAGAACGGCTGCATTGTCCACGTTAAAGCCTACAGCAGTATGGAAAAGCCGGTCCCTGCATTGCTTCCGATCATGGATATCATCAAGCGGGTAGGGCTGGAGGGGCTGGAGCAAGCCCTGAAGCACAGCGACCCGGACGCTCAGAGCTGCGGCAAGTATGAGCTGAAAGCTGATGGACAGAGAAAAGTGGATAGAAACTAATCGAATAAATAAAGACTGCGCTCTATGAGCCTACAAAACCTGACAGGAATTGGAGTCAAAGTTAATGGAGCTGATGAAAAAAATATCAGGGTTGCTTAATCGGCCTTGCCGTTGGTGATGCTCGCCTTTCAATGTGATGTGGAGGGTTACGCTAACACGGAATATGTTGATATAGAAGTTTTAAACTGAGCAAGTTTTCTCCAAAGGGAGCAGATTCGATAAAGAACCTGTCATTAAAGCAGGTCATATTCATTCAAAATTTCAAGCAAGCTTAAAGCTAATTTTTATTCTTTAATAAAAGGTTACGATTTATGGCATAATTATACGCAAGCACAGCCTCAGAGAATTTAACAAACTGTTTGACCATTTTCCCACCGACAGCCCCATTCATCCTGCTGGGTAAGCTTCCTTTATCTATATTTTCATAATCAACGCCAAACAATTCTGTAGCTATTTCATTTTTAAAATTTTTCAATGCGGGTCCTACAAATGGCTGTAGTTCAGGAGGTATTTCAGCGTTTGCAATGTAGTTCATATATTCTTTTGGAATTAGATTATACTCTTTGGTGATTAAACTATTTCATCCAACACTATCTTCTCCTTTTTTAAAATAGTTTATGTAAATTTAATAATATTATTTTAATTATTTAAAGGAAAATATTACGGTTGTTTGAATAATCGCACAATCAGTCAAGCAGGGCAATAGCCCGGACCGGCGAAGCGTCCGAATCGACGTGTTTCAATGGAAATATGCAAAGTATAAACAAGTCATCGCCGACCATTTCTAAGTTCGTGAGGTTTTGAATAATTAAAATATCAGTATTGCTGAATAGCTTTCGATGGTTAGTCAAACCTTCATCATAAACCGGATCGATGCTTATGGCGTCAAGGCCAACTCCTTTTTTATGGCTCTGAATCAAATAATCGACGACAGTATCATCCATGCAAGGATAATTTCCGAAGTACTTCTCCGTTCCCCAGTATTTGTTCCATCCCAAGCGAAAAAGAATGTATTCTGCCCTCTGGTTATTTAGAGCAGTTTCAGAAAGGAAGCGGTGTACTTTTAATTTAACCTGCCTGGTTTTTTATTATTTACTTATTGGCTAAGAGTATAACTTTCGCCAGGATTTAAAGCTTTTACTTCAACTTGCGGAGCTTCTTTTTTAGCCAATTCTATAAATGAGCCGGCATTTTCCGCAAGAACTGGGAAGGTGGCATAGTGAACCGGTATTACTATTGCCGGCTTAATCAAGCTTAGGCTTTTAGCAGCCTGGTATGAGTCCATAGTAAAAGTGCCCCCAATTGGCAGGAAGGCTAAATGGATGGGATAAAGTTCAGCCAAGGTCTCCATATTGGCAAAAATACCGGTGTCTCCAGCATGGTAAACAGTTGCTCCGCCAGGGAATTTAATAATATAGCCGGCCGGTAAACCAGTCTCTGAAGAATGGAAAGCCTCCGTCATAATAATTCCGATGTCTTTTACTATATTCTCGTTGCCAATATTCTGGCCCATTCCACCGAACACAACTTGCTCAGCGGGTAGTCCATCCGCCTGAAGTTTTGCGGCCGTCTCCGGCATGGCCACCACAGTTGCGCCAGTTGCCTTGGCCAGGGCAATAGTATCACCCACATGGTCAAAATGGTCATGTGTAACTAAAATAAGGTCAGCCGCCTTGATATCTTCTAACTTAACGGGGCATTTGGGATTGTCCTTAATCCAGGGATCAACTAATACAGTTTTCTCCCCAGATTCCAGCTTAACGGCTGAATGGCCAAGATAAGTTACGTTAACCGGAACTTCGATCTTTAGCTTTGCGGATTGTGACGCGGCATCCGCCTTTTCCTGTTGTGCGCAACCACTTACCAGAAGAGAAGCACCAAATATTAAGGCAATCACCGCACCCAGGGCAAATACAAGTTTTTTCTTCAATTACCAATACCTCATTTCTTTGTATATTTACATGGTCCGGGCAGGCAAGTATTAATTTAACATACAAGAATATATTTCCTGCTTTTCCATATCACACAAAATAGCTTAACCCGGCTCAGAAACTAGGGGGATGGTTTCCTGTTGCGATATGAAAACAAAACCACGAGAACTGTACCTTGGTGTAGGAGTCCCCTGCTGGTGCGGTTAGGCAGGGGATTGGGCAACTTTAAAGCTATTTGGTTAGTTATTCTCAAAATGATTCACGATAAATTGAAATAACTGTGTCTTTGTTTGTATCTACAGGCGCTAGACTGAGCAGTTGGGCCAGTCCGGGGGTATCATAGACCAGGTCGGTCAATATTGGCAACTGCTCCTCTTGAAAACCAATGTTTGAGAGTTTTTCGGTAATGCCTACTGATTTAAGCCACATTTCCATTCCTCTGGCTGCTTTATCCGCTTCTGAAGGAGCGCCGGTTAAATCAGGCACAATCGGTGAAAGCACATATGCCAAGCTCCCTCCGGCACCGGGATAAATATGATTAATTATAGCCGGGAGCAGAATTCCCAGACCCAGACCGTGGGCAAGGTCGGTTTTAACTGCACTCAAGGGGTGTTCTAAAGCGTGGGTTATATGAAGCAAGCTGTTATCAAAAGAAATGCCCGCAATTAACGATGCATAGGTTAAATAGTACCTGGCCGTTAAATCCTCAGAGTTTGCTAACGCCTGCGGCAAATATTTGGCAACCAGCAGCACAGTCTCTTTGGACAGCAGGATCGAATACGGGCTGGCTAAGATGGTGGTAGCGGCTTCAATAGCATGGTTAACAGCATCTACGCTGACATAACAAGTCTGATCAGACGGTAAATTTACCATTAGCGCAGGGTCATCAATGGAATACAAAGGATAAATGCAATCGTAGGCAATGGCCGGCTTATAATTTTTTTCCGGAATACTGACTACGGCCATACGGTCGGCTTCGCTTCCCGTGCCATGGGTAAGGTTGACAACGATGATCGGGGCAGCTTTTTCCGGGGTAAATTTAAATTCAAAAATATCGCGGGCGTTTTTTTCAGGATAAGACAACAGGATTGCGGCGCTTTTTCCGGTATCAATAGCGCTGCCACCGCCAACGGCAATTACCGCCTGGGCTCCAAAATCCAGAGCCAACCGGGCTGCTTCATCTACTTGATCCACATTCGGGTTAGGGGTGACCTGGTCATACAGTGCATATGCAATATTATTGCTCTGCAAGGCCGGTTGGATCTGTCCCCAGGCACCACTTTTCTGATAGGAGCCTTTACCGGTAACTAGTAGTACCCTGGTAATTCCCCGGTTTTTAAGCTCGTCGGCGATGTCCACAATTTTTGTGATGGCGCCGGCGCCCAGGTAAATGGTGCTTCTCCCCCGGATTTCTTTTACTTCCGTAACTGTTATATTGCTTTTCCACATTTCGAACATCTCCTCTCGTAATATGATGGCGATATAGGGAAAAATATTACATATTAACTTAAACCTCAGATATCTGCTGATTTTTCTAGGTTTAATATAATAATTTTTCACCCACCATCTACCTTTAACCATCATTCAATTATATCCATCTCCCTATAGACTTGCAAGAAGATTCTGGTTTTTGAGGGCCTATAAGCGATAACAAGCTAGTTAACCAAGTGGACAGTTCGAACTAGGGGGGTGGTTTTTCTTGGTTCCCCTACTAGATGTTGCATTTTCCTGACCTTATGGGTGTTAAGATTACTTCAGTAAATTAAACTCCTAACTTCTATAAAGCCAAAAAAAGAAGCATAAAATTATCTGAATATTCTATCAATTTTAAAAATTAAATATTATAATTATTAGCAGATGTATTTATGGTGAGGATCATTAAAAAATTAGAGTGCAGGAGGTGATAATAAAGAGCGTTCTTTTGCTTTGAGTCATGTTTTAGGGAGTAAAAACTTTTCTTGGAGGTATGTTCATGAAAACAAAATTAAAATTATTGCCAATACTATTGATAATGGCGATTGTGACGCTACTGGCAGCCGGTTGTGGAGGAGAAAAAGCTCCGTCAGGGCAATCAACAGAACCTATAAAATTAAGGTTTGCCAATTACTATGCCGCAGAGAGCGGACCAGGATCAATAGGCCAAGTATTTGCTGATGATGTAACGGAAATCACTGACGGCAGAGTCATTGTGGAATATTATCCCGGCGGTATGTTGCTCACAGCGGACAAAATGTACGATGGGGTAGTTCAGGGAATTGCCGATATTGGTCTTTCGAACCTGGGTTATACCTTCGGCAGGTT
>JAQVGZ010000031.1 GCA_028696455.1 Desulfotomaculaceae bacterium
CTTTAGCGGGTTGAAGTCTGCGGTAATTAATTACCTTTATCGGGCCGGGCAGCGTGGGGATGAGGTTAGTCAGACCGACCTGGCTGCCAGTTTCCAAAAAGCGGTGGTTGATGTGCTAGTCGACAAAACCATGGCTGCAGCTGATAAAGCTGGTGTGTCAACCATTTTTCTTGCCGGGGGAGTGGCCGCAAATTCGCAGCTCAGGGCAGAGATGGGCAAAAGGGCCGGTGCCAGGGGGCGCCAGGTTATCTGCCCCCCGGCAGTACTATGCACCGATAATGCTGCTATGATTGCCTGCGCGGCCTACTATAAATATCTTAGAGGCGCTTTTGCCCCCTTGACCCTAAATGCAGTGCCAAATTTAAAGCTGGGTGAAGAAAGGTATGAAGGCAACTTCAAGGGTAAAATAATGTAAACCAGTCTTATTAAGTTAATTGAAAACCTGTTCTGTTAGTAATTATTCCTGTGGATAATGTGTATAAGTCTGTTAATAACTTGTTAATAAAGGAGTTAACCTGTGGGTGGATCATTACAAAAAATCAACAAGGAATATATGGAAAGTCTTATTCTGAATGGAGCGCTGGAAGGTAATATATTACCTCTGACTTCATTGTGTAATGTCCACTGTATATTTTGCTCCCACCGTCAAAACCCTGACGGTGTGGAAGTTTATCATATTTCCCCACGCAGCCTGGCACAAGTTGAAAGGACCCTATCCTATATGGATCCGTCGCGACCGGTTATAATTGGGGAATCAGTTACGAGAATTATTGAAGGAGAGCCTTTTACACACCCTTTAATCAAAGATATTCTTCGACTTATTCGTACCAGATTTCCCTCCACAATAATCCAGATTACCACAAATGGCTGCTTGCTGGATGAAGACACGGTTGAATTTTTGAGTCAGCTTGATGGGGTAGTGATCAATCTGTCAATTAACAGCATAACGGAAATTGGCCGGGCTTTGTTAATGGGGGACGTAAATCCTCAATCTTCCCTAAATAGCGTTGCCTTATTACAAGAATGCCGGATCCCCTACCATGGCAGCATTGTAGCTATGCCCCATCTGATCGGGTGGCAGGATCTTGAGCAAACAATAACATGGCTTTCTTTAAGCGGCGCCGAAACGATTAGAGTATTTTTACCGGGTTTTTCGGAACAAGCTCCGCCTGCTTTGCGTTTTGAACCTTCTCTGTGGGACGAGCTAAACTCGTTTATTACCCGGCTCAGGGAAAAAGTACCCACGCCTCTGTCATGCGAGCCACCGGCTATCCACGATCTTCAGCCGCGGGTGGCCGGAGTAATTGCTGGTTCTCCAGCAGCCCGGGCAGGGGTCTATGCAAAAGATATAATCATAAGTGTAAACAACGTGTCTTCTTTGACCCGTGTTCATGCTTTTAAGCAAGTTGTAACAGGTTCCTTTCCGGAAATTACCCTGCGGAGAAGGGATGAACTCATTAAGGTAAAAATCCCCAAAGAGCAAAATGAGCGATCTGGGCTGGTGATGGACTACGATATTGACCCCCTCCTGATAAAAGATATAGCCCGGGTAGTACGACAATACCGGGCCACCCAAGTCCTTATTTTAACTTCGGAGCTGGCCAGTCAAATTATTAGAATGGCTAAGGCACGTTTTTTTGAGGGTATTGCCGAAGTGAAGATCAAGGCAGTGCGCAGCCGGTTTTTTGGCGGCTCAATTAAAGCCGCGGGCCTGCTTACAGTGGCTGATTTCATGGCTGCGATAGAGGAATGTTTCCGGAAGCCCTGGCGTCCCCAGCTCATCTTATTGCCCGGATTGGCTTTCGACCGCCGCGGGCGGGACATTACCGGCCGCTCTTACTTTGATTTGGAGGAGCAATTTAAGGTTGCTGTAAAAATATTGTAACTTCAGCAGCTATATTTTTATCCAAAAGGACAGGATATTGGGCTTTTGGTATACCAGCTTAACTAGTACGGAGGTTTTTTGTGTCTAAAACTGCCATAAGGAAAACAGTGCTCCGGGCCAGGAACGCTTTGAGCCCGGAGGAGGTAGCTGCAAAGAGCACCTTAATAATAGAGAAAATAATAGCTATGAAAGAATACCTGCAGGCCGGCACGGTTATGGTCTATCTGGATTTTCGCAATGAAGTGCAAACGGAATCTCTGGTGCGAAAGGCGCTGGCTGCAGAAAAGCGTGTTGTTGTTCCACTAACCGACGTATCCAGGCATGAACTGAAGTTATCCATTCTTGGTAATTACCCGGACGACCTTCAGCCAGGCGCTTATGGCATATTGGAGCCCCGGCCGAATTGTTTTCGCCCCATCGAGCCTGGTGAAATTAATTTAGTAATTGTACCAGGGGTTGCTTTCGATTTGTGCGGTAACCGATTAGGCTACGGTGGCGGATATTATGACCGCTTTTTAACGCAAACTGGACCTGATACACCTTTCATCGCCCCGGCTTATGAGCTGCAGGTGTTGCCGCAGGTATTTCCCGGTAAGCATGATATTCCTGTTCATTACCTGATTACAGAAAAAAGGCTGATTAAGACTGGGCGAAAAAGGATACCTAATCCTTAGATTATGTAAATATTTAAAGTTGCCTATAATAAACCGGGTTGATATAATTAATTTGTCACAATTTGTAGGCGAATAATTATACCTTTGCAGCTTCAATTTTTTCCGCCGGTGGGTGGGGGATGATGCAGCATCATTTATTTCAGGTGAAATATAAGCTTTGGTTGGAAAAGGATGGTACCGTCCTGGGGGACGGGCTAATCAAACTTCTTTCCAGGGTAGCCTGGTTTGGGTCAATTTCACAGGCTGCCAGGGATATGGGCATGTCCTACCGTAATGCCTGGGGTAAGATAAAATTAGCGGAAAAACGCTGTGGGGTAAATCTCGTGCTTACCCAGGTGGGGGGTGAGATGGGTGGCGGGGCAAAGCTTACCCCGGAAGCCGTGGAGTTAGTAGCGAGATTTTATAAGCTGCAAAAAGAAGTTGACGAATCTGTGCAAAACTCATTTAATGAGATATTTCAGGGCTGGACAAGCCCTTAAAATAACCACTCGTTGTATATTAGTTAACATAGCGCATGGAATGTCCGAAGTGGGTGATCAGTTTGGATGTATACTGGCATGGTCTGGTTGAGGCCATGCGCCTCTTGCTTTCTCTAGACAGCGAGGTTATGGAAATAATATTTCGAACCCTTCACGTTTCTGGCACGGCTACGATTATTGGGATGCTAATAGGTCTCCCCCTGGGTACAATAATAGCCCTGTCTTCTTTCCCGGGCCGAAAGCTGATAGTTAGTATGGTAAATCTGGGAATGGGCCTCCCCCCAGTAGTAGTAGGACTTTGGGTTACATTGACCCTTAGCCGCTATGGTCCTTTGGGCTTACTGGGATTACTTTACACACCTTCGGCAATGATTACTGCCCAGGTCATTATTGCGACACCTATTATCACCGGTTTCACCATAGCTGCCATCCAGTCCTTGAACCCTAAAATCAGGCTGCAGATCCTGGCCCTGGGAGCGTCGCGCTTGCAACTGCTCTGGTTGCTTTTGAGAGAGGCCAGGCTTGGGCTATTGGCGGCAATAATCGCCGGTTTTGGTGGAGCTATTTCAGAGGTTGGCGCCTCCATGATGGTAGGCGGCAATCTGAAAGGCTCTACAATGGTTCTTACTACAACCACTGTTTTATCGGTTAATAAGGGAGAATATGAGTTAGCCACTGCCTTAAGTATCATCTTGCTGGTATTGGCCTTTGGGATAACTGCAGCCTTAACTGCAGGCCAGCAGAGGGGAAGGTAACTTAGGTTACGATTCTCCGTTGGTTGGTTAACAAAGTTATCGCATAATACATTTTTTGAGAAGGTGAAATGATGAAGGATACCTACCATCGGGAGATAAACTACCTGCGTGTTTCGGTCACTGACCGGTGTAACCTGCGCTGTATTTACTGTATGCCGCCGGAAGGTGTACAGTGGCTTCCCCATGAGGATATCCTGCAGCTGGAGGAAATAGAAGCCGTCGTAAAAGCAGCGGCTCTAATAGGGGTAAAAAAAGTGCGTCTAACCGGAGGCGAGCCATTGTTACGCAGGGGGCTGACTGACCTGGTACGGAATATTGCTGATATTCCCGGCATAGATGACATATCCCTGACTACCAACGGCCTGCTTTTGGCATCCTGGGCCAGACAGCTAAAGGAATCCGGGGTAAAGCGGGTAAATATCAGCCTGGACACCTTGCAGTCTGATCGCTACCGGGAAATTACCAGAAACGGCAACCTGGACGGGGTAAGGCAGGGGATTGAGGCTTCTTTTGAACATGGATTGCTCCCAGTTAAAATAAATACTGTGGTAATCCGTGGCTTTAATGACGATGAGGTGTTGGCTATGGCCGGCCTCACTTTGAAAAGGCCTCTGCATATCCGGTTTATTGAGCTGATGCCCATAGGGCCGTCCAACTCCTGGACTACCGGGCGCTTTGTGCCTGCCGAGGAAATTATGTCTATAATAAACACTAGATTAGGGCAACTGGTTCCGGCTAAAATATCTGCCGGTAACGGACCGGCTCAATATTACCGAATCAATGATGCCCCGGGGACCATCGGCTTTATCACTTCTATGAGTGAGCATTTCTGCCGGAGTTGCAACCGCCTGCGGCTGACTGCAAGCGGGAGTCTGAGGCCGTGCCTGTATGACGGACGTGAGGTTGACCTGAAAACACCACTGCGTGAGGGGGCTGGGCTCAATGAAATAGGCGATCTGATCCTGAAAGCGGTTGCTTTAAAACCCGATCGCCACCACATGCTGGATGGCTGGCAGGACAGGCGGGGAATGTCCCAAATTGGTGGATAGGGGGTATTTGAGATCAAAGATGGTCAGATTATTGTTTGAAGTGGTAAGCTGAATAACCTGTGGGTTAAAGAATATCCGAAAAGCTAATAATTAATTGAAAGGATGTGTTCATTTCTATGCAATCAACTCCAGAATTATTGGAAGCGGTTAAAAAGGTTTCGAAAGATGGCCGGATAAGTTGCCATGAGGCAAGGAAACTGGCAAATGAGTTAAATATTCCAAAGAAAAATGTCAAGCTTGCTGCAGATGAGTTAAAGATTAAAATTTACGCTTGCGAACTGGGATGTTTTTAAGGTAATAGAGCACGCTTTAAGCGGGGAGTGAGTTTGTGGCTGAACTATTTAAAGCCCTGACCGTGGAAGAGGCCAGGTTGGCATTTGCCAGTTATCTGCCGATTAAAAAACCACCAGAGGAATTACCGCTGTTGGAAAGCATTGGCCGCCGCCTGGCTACAGAGGTAAGAGCTGCTGAGGATGTGCCAGGCTTTGACCGGTCTACGGTTGATGGATACGCGGTGCGGGCAAGGGACACCTACGGAGCCACGGAAGGTTTGCCTTCTTATGTAGATATCAGCGGTGAAGTGCTGATGGGGCAAGCGCCCGGGGGTAGAATCGGTACCGGGCAGGCCTGGCGCATTGCCACCGGGGGAATGTTACCCCTGGGCGCCGATGCGGTAGTAATGGTGGAATACACGGAATTGCTGGAAGATAGCGTTATTGGCATCACCAGACCGGTAGCGCCTGGTGAGAATATAATCCGCAGGGGAGAGGATATTACGTCCGGTGAGATTGCCCTCCCAGCCGGACACCGAATCAGGCCACAGGATTTAGGCATGCTTTCTTCCATTGGCATCCCCAGGGTAGAAGTAGTTGCTCAGTACAAAGTGGGCATTATCTCAACCGGTGACGAACTTGTTGCCCCTTATGAATGTCCCGCGCCCGGGCAGGTGCGCGACATTAATTCCTATACACTTGCCGGAGCAGTGATTGCTTGTGGTGGTGAACCTAAGCTGTATGACATCATCCGGGATGAGGATGACCTTTTAAAAAACATGCTGGAGCGAGCACTTGAGGAAAACGATTTAATTCTTCTTTCCGGTGGCAGTTCGGTAGGTACACGTGATGTTGCTGCCAGGGTTATTGAACTGTTCGGAAAGCCAGGTATACTCTTCCACGGACTCTCGATCAAACCGGGAAAACCTACTATTGGAGCTATGGTAAAAAACCGGCCCGTGTTCGGTCTACCGGGACATCCGGCCTCTGCGATGGTAGTATTCGACCTTATGGTCGCTCCGCTTATTCGTTCGGGCGACTACTCCAATAGTAATAAAGAATCTCTAACTGAATTCCCTTTACGGGCGGAAATAACCCGCAACCTCCATTCGGCAGCGGGACGTGAGGATTTTATTCGCGTCCGTCTGGTAAATCAAAGCGGACGTCTCCTTGCAGACCCTGTACTCGGCAAGTCCGGACTGATTAAGACCATGGTAAAAGCAGACGGCCTGGCCTATATACCGGCCGGGAAGGAAGGAGTTGAAGCCGGGGAATCGGTGGATGTTAAGCTTATTTAAATTCATGTGCTGTTGATAAAGCGCTTGAAAACTAATCTTTCTGGGTTTAAATTATTAAATATGTGAGAGAATGGCTTTAAGTGTTTTATTTAGGGTACAGCTATTAGTAGATGATAAATTAAAGGAGCTGATCATCTGAAGCGAAAGGTTTACTTGGATGACCTGCCGTGGGAAGAGGCGCTGGAGCTCTATTTTGCATATCTGCAAGATGGCGGAGCGCTCAATCCAGGTCCTCATGAGCTGATAGCCGCGGATAAATCAATGGGCCGGGTGACAGCTTCGCCTGTCTACGCCCGGCTTTCGTCACCTCATTACCATGCCTCAGCTATGGACGGGATGGCCGTAGCGTCTATCCTTACATATGAAGCTTCGGAAAGCACACCCAAACATTTGAAGGTGGGTGTAGAGGCTGTAGTAGTGGACACAGGAGATCCGTTGCCCAACGGGTGCGATGCTGTGATCATGATTGAGGATATACATTATGTTGATGCGGATACTATTGAAATAATCAATCCTGCTACCCCCTGGCAGCATGTGCGCGTAGTTGGGGAGGATATCGTGGCCACTGAAATGATTGTACCTTCTAACCACTTGATCAGACCCATCGATATCGGCGCTTTTTTGGCCGGGGGGGTAGATAATCTTTATGTCCACCCCCGCCCCAGGGTTGCCATTATACCTACCGGTACGGAATTGGTACAGCCCGGCTCTGCCTTGCACCCTGGTGATATTATCGAGTTTAACTCCAGGATACTGGGGGCAATGGTCGAACAATGGGGTGCAGTACCATTGCGCCGGGAAATAATTGTGGATGATTTTGAAAACCTCAAGGAAGCCGTGGCAAGCGCAGTTGATGAGGCTGATGTAGTGCTGGTCAATGCAGGCTCTTCTGCGGGCAGCGAGGACTATACGGCAGATGTAGTGAGAGCTTTGGGCAAAGTATTGGTACATGGTATCGCTACTAAGCCCGGCAAACCGGTTATTCTGGGAGAGATTAGCGGCAAGCCAGTGGTTGGAGTGCCCGGCTATCCGGTTTCTGCTTACCTGGATATGGAGCTCTTTTTAAAACCATTGATATTTAGTAAAATGGGGTTAATTCCACCGGCGCCTGAAAAGATAGAGGCTAATGTTTCGAGAAAGCTGGTCTCACCGATGGGAGTGGAGGAATTTGTAAGAGTTAAACTGGGTCAGGTTGGTGGCAAGTTTATTGCGACTCCTGTTTCCCGGGGTGCTGGTGTTCTGATGTCTCTGGTTCGGGCTGACGGAATGATCCGGGTACCACGTTTATCGGAGGGATATAATAGTGGTGAACCAGTAACGGTAGAACTTTTCAGGCCACTGCAGGAGATCCGGGATACTACAGTAGTCATAGGCAGCCACGATATTGCCCTGGATGTGCTGGCAAACTTTCTCCACCGGGAATACCCGGCTGCCTCCCTTTCCTCCGCCCATGTGGGCAGCCTGGGAGGCTTATCAGCCATTAAGCGGGGTGAGGCACACTGTGCCGGCATTCACCTGCTTGACGAAAAAACAGGAAGTTATAACATTTCGTATGTCAAAAGACTCCTACCTGGCCGTGACGTAACACTGGTAAACCTGGTTTACCGGGAGCAGGGGCTAATGTTAGCCAAGGGAAACCCGAAGGGCATCCGGAGGCTGGAGGACCTTGCCGGGCGGGATATTAGCTTTGTCAACCGCCAGCGAGGGGCTGGCACACGGATCTTGCTGGACTACCAGCTCCGAGAAATGGGTATAGATGCTGATGAGATTCATGGTTACGAGCATGAGGAGTACACCCATATGGCTGTGGCAGCAGCGGTACAGGCTGGTGTGGCCGATGCCGGGTTAGGAATCCGCGCTGCGGCTCAGGCTCTGGAACTGGATTTTATCGGCATAGCTGAAGAGAGGTATGATCTATGCATTCCCGGTGAGTACTTAATCACACCTTATATACAAAGGCTTTTAGAAGTGATGGCATTGCCCGAATTTCAGGCGGAGGTAAGAAAACTGGGAGGTTACGATCTGCGCGACTGCGGTAAGATTATCTGGCAAAGCTAAAGTGAGGTATGGCCCAATAGTACAAAAGATATGAAAAGCGCACTAAAGATCGGGGCGGTCTTCAAACCGACCCGATCATTATTATATGGGCCTTTTGAACGTCTTAAGCCGGGAGAGGAACCCACCGGCTACTATAGTGCCGGCTTCCATCATGGAATTATTTTAGATTGCTGTGGATGGCTAATTATCCTCTACCACCCGGCTTACATGCGAGTAAATATTGAGCCTTTCTTTACGGATAAATCCCACAATGGTGATGCCGAATTCTTTGGCTAAACTAACCGCAAGTTCGGTGGGGGCGGAGCGGGCGGCAATGAGCGGGATACCCATTTTGGCTGTTTTGATTAATATTTCGGAGGAAACACGCCCGCTAAAGACTAGAAGCTTGTTTGACATGGTTATATTCTCTAGTAAACAGCGTCCGGAGATCCTGTCTACTGCATTGTGTCTCCCGATATCCTCGTAAATAACCACTATTTCACCTGCTACGCATAGGGCCGCGCAGTGAGAGCCGCCGGTTGCCCGGAAGATCGGGGAGTTTTTCTCTACTTCATCGCACAGGAAAAGAATCTCGCGGGGTGATATCTTTATATCAGTGGTTATTGGGACTACTTTTATGGCGTTATTGAAAAAATAAAGAGAGGGGCCTCCCTGAGTGCAGCTAGTGGTAACCAATCGCTTAACAAATCTTTCATCAGGTAATAAATCTTTTGTGGTCTCCACCCTGATGACTCTGTTGTCCAGATCGGCATCAATGAGTTTTAAATCTTCCGGCCGTTGTACAATTCCTTCTGAGTATAAAAAGCCGACTGCCATTTCTTTGAGATTACATGGGGAGCAGACCATTGTGACGAATTCATGGTTGTTTAAAAATACAGTAACAGGTACTTCCCTGACCACAAGATCTTCACCCGTGGAGAAGATGCCATTTCTGTATCTGGTTACCGGTACTTTAATGCTCGCATTGCTGAGTTCAGACATATATTTTCTCCTTTGCAGAATTTATCTTATTGCTGGTAAGAGATGATTTTTTTTATTTTATCTAAAACATACTACTGGCGCAAGGGCAGGTTACACAAGGAGGCAATGATTATGGGCGAATTAACTCACCTGAATGAACTAGGCCAGGCCAGAATGGTCGAAGTAGGCCATAAGGATGTTACCAGTAGGGAAGCGGTTGCCCGCGGTGAAGTGGTAATGCGCCCGGAGACGCTTAAACTGATTCTGAGCGGTCAAATCCGCAAGGGAGAGGTTTTCGGCGTTGCCCGGGTAGCTGGAATTATGGCTGCAAAACATACACCGGATTTAATTCCGCTTTGCCATCCGCTGATGATCACAGGGGTAGACGTCCAGTTCAGCCCGGATCTTGAACATAATAAGGTTGAAATAGAAGCGCGTGCACGGACTACCGGGCAAACAGGGGTCGAGATGGAGGCTCTTACCGCTGTCTCGGTAGCAGCTTTGACCATCTATGATATGTGCAAGGCTGTCGACCGGGAAATGGTCATTGGGGCAGTCAGACTGATGTATAAAAGCGGAGGCAAAAGTGGCGTTTTTGAACGGGAGAAGGACATGTGAAAATAGAGTGGGGGTTGAAAGAGTATGTATAAGTTAGCCATAGTAACTGTAAGTGATAAGGGCGCACGCGGTGAACGGGTGGATGCCAGCGGGCCTGCCATCGGAGAGATGGTTAAATCCCTGGGAGAGGTAGTGTGCTGCCTGGTTGTGCCTGATGACCTGGAAAAAATTAAGGAAGCGTTGATTCAGCTGTCTGATATTGAAAAGGTCCACTTGATTTTGACCACTGGCGGAACTGGTCTAAGCCCCCGTGATAACACTCCTGAAGCCACCATGGCGGTGATTGAGCGGGAAGTGCCCGGTCTGGCCGAGGTCATGAGGATGGAAAGTTTGAAGAAGACCAACCGGGCTATGTTATCTCGTGCCGTAGCCGGAGTGCGCCGGCAGACCTTGATCATAAACCTGCCTGGCAGCGTAAAAGCGGTCAGAGAGTGTCTGGATGCAATTATGCCGGCGTTACCTCATGGACTGGATATTCTGACCGGGGCAGACGCTGAGTGTGGTTTAAGTTAAATGAAAAGGAAATTTTTGAAAATATATGTATAAAAATATACACAAAGTGGGAAAATATTTGCTAGGCAATGACAGAACATAATAATAATTCACGTAAAAATGTACTAGAGGGAGAAAATAAAAGGCACACCTTGCTAAGCTCTTCATTCGGTAAATAAGAGGGGAAATTATGCATTAATGTCGTTTGATTTTGATTTTCCTATTTTATATTATATTTACGTTAATATTAGCACTCGTCAAAACTGAGTGCTAACAATCTAGCATAAAAAACTAACCAGTAAGGAGGGGTTTATGTGATCAGACCATTAGGTGAGCGGGTAGTTGTTAAACCCATGCCCAGTGAAGAAAAAACTAAGAGCGGTATCGTTCTGCCAGACACTGCTAAAGAAAAGCCACAAGAAGGCGAAGTGGTAGCAGTAGGCACAGGCAGGTTATTAGAAACCGGCCAGCGTGTACCGATAGACTTAAAGCCCGGGGATAGAATCCTGTTTTCCAAGTATTCCGGGAATGAAGTAAAAATTGATGATGTTGATTACCTGATTATGCGTGAGTCTGATATTCTCGGTGTTATTGAGTAGTAAAAATACTATTATAGGGGGGTAAGAAAATATGGCAGGAAAAGAGATTATTTTCCGGGAAGATGCCAGGCGCTCCTTGGAAAAAGGTGTTAATGCTCTGGCGGAAGCCGTAAAAATTACTTTGGGGCCTAAAGGCCGTAACGTTGTTTTGGAGAAAAAATTTGGCTCTCCGATGATCACCAACGACGGGGTTACCATAGCCAGAGAAATTGAACTAGCCGACCCATTTGAAAATATGGGCGCCCAGTTATTAAAAGAAGTAGCCACCAAAACCAACGATGTTGCCGGTGATGGTACCACAACCGCCTGTGTTTTGGCGCAGGCTATTGTTCGCGAAGGTTTAAAGAACGTGGCCGCTGGCGCAAATCCGATGATTATTAAGCGCGGCATAGAGAAAGCTGTCGAAAAAGCAGTGGATTCCATTAAAGAACAATCCAAACCAATCGAAAGCAAGGCAGCCATTACTCAGGTAGCGACCATATCTGCCAATGATGAAGTTATTGGCACCTTAATCGCTGACGCCATGGAAAAGGTAGGTAAAGATGGTGTCATTACGGTTGAGGAATCCAAGGGGACCACTACTAACCTGGAAGTTGTGGAAGGTATGAACTTTGACCGTGGTTACCTCTCCGCTTATATGGTCACAGACACTGATAAGATGGAGGCTAATCTTAATGATCCGTACATACTGATTACGGATAAAAAGATCTCAGCTATTGGCGATCTTCTCCCAGTACTGGAAAAAGTTGTCCAAACAGGCAAGCCACTACTGGTAATTGCTGAAGACGTGGAAGGCGAAGCGCTGGCCACCTTGGTGTTGAACAAACTGCGTGGCACCTTCCAGTGTGTTGCCGTCAAAGCGCCGGGATTTGGCGATAGGCGTAAAGCTATGCTCCAGGATATCGCGATTTTAACTGATGGTGATGTGATTACTGAGGAACTCGGTTTGAAGCTGGACACTGTTAATATAGAACAGCTTGGCCGGGCCAGTAAAGTTCGTGTTAAGAAAGAAGAAACAATTATCGTAGGCGGAGCAGGCGACCCGGATGAGATTACCAATAGGGTAGCCCAGATTAAAAAGCAAATTGAAGAGACTACCTCTGATTTTGATAAGGAGAAACTCCAGGAGCGCCTAGCCAAGTTGGCTGGCGGAGTTGCGGTGATCCAGGTCGGCGCAGCTACTGAAACTGAAATGAAAGAGAAAAAGCTCCGCATTGAAGACGCGCTGAATGCAACCAGGGCCGCAGTTGAGGAAGGCATTGTACCAGGTGGTGGTGTTGTATTTTGCAATGTGATCAAAAACATGGAAGGCATGACCTCGGACGATCTTGATGAAAAGACTGGTATTGAAATTGTCCGCAAGTCTTTGGAGGAACCCCTGCGTCAAATTGCCAATAATGCAGGCCTTGAAGGGTCGGTTATCGTTGAAAGAGTCAAGAATGCTGAAAGTGGTGTGGGTTTCAATGCCCTGGCCGGAGAGTTTGTAAGTATGATTGATGCCGGCATTGTTGACCCGGCTAAAGTTACCCGGTCAGCGCTTCAGAACGCGGCCAGTATCGCAGCCATGATTCTGACTACCGAAACGCTTGTTGCTGAAAAAGTTGAAAAAGACAACAACCCAATGGCCGGCATGGCTGGCATGGGTGGCGGCATGGGTGGAATGGGTGGTATGATGTAAAGAGAGTCCAAAACCCCTGAAAAATCAGGGGTTTTCTTATGGAGGGCCCGGCAGTCGCACTTTTTCCTCCGGACCAGTGAAAGGTTTACTTCTATTTTCTTTCGGTTTCGATATGAATGTTTCCGAAATTTTAAGGCTACTTTTAAAAGTACATGAACTTTTCAAGTGGCCTTTTTTCTGTTTTTTGTTTCCTATTTGTTAGAAAATGATATAATTTGTAAGGTGATGAAAAACAAATACTATTAATGTTAAGTGATGGAGCTAATAATATGCAGTCAATATTATTTAAGGACGCTGTAATTGTCACTATGAATCCCAACCGGGAAATAATCCGGGGAAATTTACTTGTTGCCGGTGATCGAATTAAATCCATCAGTAAAACTAATGAAGAAATTAATTGTTCTCAAATAAAAGTAATTAATGCAAATGGGCGTGTGCTCATACCCGGCCTGGTTCAAGCACATATTCACCTTTGTCAAACGCTATTCCGGGGTCTGGCCGAAGACCTTGCATTACTTGACTGGTTAAAATTGTATATATGGCCCCTGGAGGGAGCTCATGACCCTGACTCCCTTTATTACTCAGCATTGGTTGGAATAGGGGAGCTGTTCCGCGGCGGCACTACAGCCGTTATAGACATGGGAACGGTAAGACATACGGATACTCTTTTTGCTGCCATTCATGAGTCCGGAATAAGGGCAGTTTGCGGCAAGTGCATGATGGACCAGATCGGAAATTGTCCTAAATACCTGCTGGAGAATACAGTTGACTCTATTCAAGAAAGTGTCGATTTGCTGGAAAAATGGCATGGCAGGTCTAATGGACTCTTGCATTATGCCTTTACCCCGCGTTTTGCCATCTCCTGCAGTGAAGAAATGTTATTGCAAGTAAAGGATCTAGCCGGTAAATATAAAGTGAGAATTCATACTCATGCTTCAGAAAATAAGATGGAAGTAGCTCTCATCCAGCAACAGCGGAAAATGCGCAATATCATGTATTTTAAACACTTGGATATGATTAACAGTAATCTTATCCTGGCTCACTGCATCTGGCTGGACTCAAAAGAAATGGAGATATTACAGGAGAACCGTGTAAATATAGTTCATTGCCCCTCTAGCAATCTCAAACTTGGTTCAGGTATTGCCAGCATTCCGGAAATGTTAGCCAGAAAGATTTATGTGTCCCTTGGCTCCGACGGTGCCCCTTGCAATAATACTCTTGACATGTTTACGGAAATGCGTACAGCTGCTTTAATTCAAAAACCTTTACACGGACCTGCGGCAATGCCCGCCTTAACTGCTTTTGAGCTGGCGACATTGGGAGGAGCAAAGGCTATGGGATTAGAAAAGGAAATAGGCTCTCTGGAAGTTGGAAAAAAAGCGGATCTAGCCTTGATCGATTTAAAGAATCTGCATTGCACCCCGAACGAAGGTACGGAAATTTACAGCCAGCTTATTTATCAGGCAAAAAGCAGTGATGTAACATTAACTATGGTTGACGGAAAAATAGTTTATGAAAATGGTTTATTGACAACTATAGATGAAGAAGATGTAATTCGTAAGGCTAATACAGCTATTAAAAGAGTTTATAGAAAGGCTGAGATCATAAAAAATCAAGGCTAAGGTTTTAGAGGATTTTAATTAAACTTTATATGTTCCGATAATAGATATTATGTAAACTTGGGCCCTAAAAGGGGCCCCCGGGAGGGGTACCTCATCTTGAACTAGTTTCTGATGCTGTCTCAGCTCTCCACAAATATTCGTTATATTGTATTCTGTCAGCTTCCGACAATGATTTATTACAGAAATCTATTAATTTCATTAGTATTTCTATGTGCTCTTTACATAAATCTGCAGTGCCATTTAGCATTAAGTATTTTCTTTTAAAATCAAGCTGAGCATCTATTTGGTGGATGTTTCTAATTTTACATACGTAATTAAGAAAATTTGAGTTAGATATGCAATCCAACAGTTCTATGATTTCTGAATCTAAAAAAAGGGAATAAGTATCTAATACTTTTTTTAATTCATCTGCAAATCTCGTGAATTCATTATATAAATAATTAACCCAGTTCGTTTTTGGTAATATTGGTGCCTCCATTGAAAAATCCAGGTATTGAATCTGTTCAAAATAAAAGTCATCAAATAAATCTGATAATGTATTATATTTTTTATCAGGCTCTTTTTCTATTGAGGCTTTAAAAATATTAAAGAGTGTGTGGATATGATGAATTAATGGAACTCTCATGCGTTTTATAGCTACTGCTTGTCTTTTGTACCTTTCATCTTCCTCCTTTTTATCTATTAAGTAATCAATTACAAATACTGTTATGATAATTCCCAATACTTCAGTTGCGACATTCATAGAAAATTCTTTTAACCACTCTGCTCCTGAATAAAAATAAATTAATAAAAATACAACAACAAGCAAAAACGTAATAATGCCGCAAATTATATATTTGCTTTTCATTAAATCTACCTCAACTCAAGGTTTTGATTCCATTGAATCAATCGTTTAACCAAGGGTAAACGCCTGGTAAAATATTCATTTTAGATCCTTCTGTTTCTGCTAACTTCTATAAGTTATAAAAAATTCTTTAAAATATTACATAATTTAATTGCTTTTTTATTAGGAGCGTGACATAGAAAATGCGTGACTCCCCTACCCTCTTTCAGCTTAAAATTACCTGATCAAAACTCGACAGTAAAAAAGTAAAACCCCCGAATCTCAAAACATCAGGGGTTAAAGCTGATTGTCAGCCAAAACGCGCTTGATTAAGCCCAGCAACTCATCTATGTCAAAAGGCTTGTTAATAAAATTTAATGCTACACCTTCAATGGCCTTTTTTATTTTATCAATATCGTAATATGCAGTCATTAAGACTACAGGCACATTTATATTAAGCTCTTTTAATTGTCTCAGCATTTCTAACCCGTTCATTACAGGCATTTTTATATCCAGAAGAATAAGCGCGGGGATGCTGGCACGGGCTTTATTAATTGCATCAGCACCATTCACTGCCATTTTAATGTTATACCCTTCAACACTGAGTACCTCATGTATAAGTCGACGTATTCCAAAATTATCATCGACAACGAGAAAGTAGTTATTATTCATTTATTGCACCCTTCCATGCCACCGTACTACGCAAAGAACTTGATGTAACATTATTATAATATTCTCTGCGATGCAATAAATTCCTCTTAGTTGCCTTAATATTTGCGCAAGTAAAAAATCAATTCCTCATGCTCCAGCCAATAATTGAGAATGCATCTGCCTTCTAGTCGGGCGAGCTCCGTCTCCGGGTGTTCATGGTTTTTCAATCTAAACGGACGGAGGTGTCAGGTGATGACAGATGACAGCGCCCCTCCTGGAAGTGGCCTAATTTTCAATTGACATTAATAATAGTTAATAAGGAATTGAATATTAAAAAGAGCGTTGATTATGGCTAATATTCTTTTAGCAGCTGTTATTTCCGGGTTTGGATTATATATTCTCATCAAGAAGAGCACCGGCCGGGCTATTCCAAAGAGACTTCCTGAAATTACTGTAATTGTCCAATGCCCGGAAGAATGTGCATTATTGTGTCTAAGTACAGTACTCTTATGCATACAGGATTATTTTATTAATTATGCCTGGGGAAATAATTACACCCCCAGCGGTAAAAGGCAATAAAAGCCCTTGAGGATAAAAAAGTCATAAATAGAGCAAAAAAAGTGGTAGAAGAGCTCCAATCTATGTATCTAATCAGCTGGGTGTATCTTTCCAGGGGGTACTCGACCAGGGTTATACCGGCACTGAATGCTGCGGCGTATAAGATGATGGACCAAATGCCGCGCTCCCGGGTAATCTGGTTAAAAAGGATACAAAGGATGGGGAATATCCAGTATTCAAACAACAGGCTCATCTTGAATATATGGGGCAGCTGGCGATAAGGATATTCAATATGGTTTGCGATTACCACATAAGTGCCTAATAAACTATCCAGTACGCACTTGTATAAAAAAATGGCGATCCAGTCCCTGAAGTAAGTCCAGTTTACAGCGAAGATCAGTAACAATAAGCCGGCCAGTGCAGCCGTCAGGCTAATGATTACTTCAATACTTATAATCAATAGCTATTGACCCCTGTCTCTATGACATATCCATCTACTTTAGAAGTATTGCCATAAGATAAGAGTTCTATTATAAAAGAAACTAGTATATATGGTTTTTTTCGTTCCCAGAACACGCAGACCTGCTTTTCAGATAGCCAAAGCTTATTGAACAGGACCCTCCTCTTCTCCCTCCGGGGGGTGATTGATGAAATACTCACACTCAAGAAGTTCGTGAAACTCCTCCGGTATGGGTACGTGGTACCTGGCTGAGGTTTTATCTCGGGCAGTCACTAACAAAACCAGCTCATAACTGCCGTCAGGATTCTTGCGAGGCCAGCACCGTCTGAGCCTGGCTCCCTCGCGATTGGTCTGCTCTTGTACGGCCTTATCACACCAGGTGAAAAAGCGTTCCTGCTGGTCATCGAGGTATTCAAACACTATTAGATTCCCCCATCAAGTTCATTGGTGACAACTACATATTCCTTCACAACTATAACATCTTTTATTATAAGAATAAACAGATTTAGAATTGATGGGTAAGTTTTGGATAAGTCAGTGTGTTTTGTTTTTAGTTGTTGCTTTGGAGTTGTAACATTTGGGTATTTATATACAAACCCTTAGCCAGTAAAGTGTCGGCAACCTTGTTAAAAAAGTTCATGGATGAGATAATACTATATGAAAAAGCTCCCGCAGATCATGGCGGGTTAACAAGCCCAGAGAAGCAATTATTCGTTTATTATTATATAAATCCTCGTGTTTAAAGATGAATCCTTTGGTAATTATGAGCTTATGCTATAATAAGTATATATTGTAAATAATAAGTTATTAGTCCCTTTGTATAATTACTTATAAACAATAGTTTATTTACTTAGACTTGAGTATTAAGTGGAATCAAGAGGTCTATCTTCAATGCTGAAGCATGTGAAAAAAAGTTTTAAAATAATAGAAAACATCGATATGTTTAAATGCCCTATATGCGGGGAAAGCATGAGTATGTCCGGTGATAAAAGTATCGTTTGTTTCAGTAAGCATAATTTTGATCTGGCTAAAACGGGATATGCCAATTTACTGCTTCGTCCGGTGAAGACAGAGTACCGCAAAGATCTGTTTCTCTCAAGGAACATAATTGTTAATACAGGCTTTTTTGAACCAATGATAAACTACATAAGCAATATAATCATTGATATGGCGCATAAAAATAAACAAAACTCCTTGAAAGTATTAGATGTGGGATGTGGTGAGGGTTCTCATTTGGAGCAAATTACTAATATTATCCTGGAGAGGACAGAGTCAAATATTCTAGGGGTCGGTATAGACATCTCAAAAGATGGAATACAAGTTGCTTCAAAAAAATATCCCGGCGCTGTTTGGATTGTTGCCGATTTAACACGAATTCCCCTGTTGGACAAGCAGTTTAAGGCGGTTCTAAGTATTTTATCGCCGGCAAATTACGGTGAATTTAAAAGAATGCTTGAGGATGACGGGCTAGTTATTAAAGTTGTTCCAGGCAGCGCCTATCTTGAGGAATTAAGAAGGATATTTTTTAATAAAACTGATAAAGAAACATATTCAAATGAGGATATCATCAGGCATTTTGCCGGAAGTTTTGATATTATGGATATCCACCGGTTTTTTTACAACGTAAAAGTAAGCACAGAAAATTTACGACACCTGATCAAAATGACCCCTCTATCATGGGGGGCAGCCAGTAACCAAATTGATGACGCGCTTAATGCCGGAATTAACAATGTAACCGTAGACCTATCGGTTATCACCGGCAAAAAGCCGGAGAGTTCTAATTGAACGGCTGACCGCAGATTATAGGCTTACAACAAAACCTCATGGTTGGTTTCACCATGAGGTTTTATAATTTTTTCGGCAAAGAACTGCTCTCCCGGGGGCAAGCCCCAGGCAACATGAATTTAGTTTTTACTAATCCACTCCATCACCGGATCGGTCCCTTCCCGGTAAGCGGCAAAAGTCTCTTCGATCACTTGATCCGGCTCAAGCGTGTTGATATCTTCATCCACCCATTTAAAATACTTCGTGGAATACCGGATTGGCTTTTCGCTGTTCGGAAGCTGGAATTGCTTTACCTCGCCGTAATGGTTGGGTTCCCCTCCCGTAGCTTCTCCCACAAAATAGGCGTTTGTTTCTTTCTTTAAACGAACGGCATTTAAAATAGCAGAAGAAAAAGTATCTCTTCCGATTATCACATAAAGTTTGCCCGGCTGATTGAAAGTGCTGTTTTTCACTTCTTTGATCAACGGTTCCAGGATGGACGAGCTTCCACCGCGATTATCCCTGATATCCAGAACCAGCTTTTCCACTTCATTGCTTTCTACAAAATCCCAAAATTCACCGGCAAAAATTTCAAATGGCCGCTCCCTCATCTGCCGGCAGCTGTTGTAATTAAGGTAAACAGTTTTCTCTTTCTCTAAATACTCGTACCAATAATTCTCGTACGGGTGGCTCAGGTACAGCGGCACGGGCGCATCTGGCCTCTCGGCCGGCACATATTCCTTATAACTTACCGGTTTTAGTTTCACACTTTTCTCTTTACCGTTGGCCAGTACCACCATCAATTCGATCTCATCCGACGTGCTTACGCCAAAGTATTGCAGGACGCCCGGAAGCGGCAAATAATAGATGATCTGGGTTTTGAACCAGCTTTCATTGGCTGCGCCCAGTACGGGTCTGAGCTTATTAGCCACCTCTTCTATCTTCCTGCCGTTTAGGGTGATCACTCTGGCATCCTGCAATGCCGCATATTCTTTGTTCGTGCTGGTGACATAGATGCCTTCGGCAAACCAATAAAACTCCAGCGGATACCGGTATTCGGAACTGATACTGGATCCGGTATGGGTATCACCAATACCGGCTAGAATAACACTCAACGCAATCTCAATTTGTTCGTCCGTATAACCGGGAATCTTATCTTTAAGTTCTGCCAGCCGGCTATGAAACTCTTCCTCGGAGAGATGAAAAAACAAATTCTTATGAACCTGCGGCAGGGTTTTTTCCAGATAGGTGATGTCGTTCACCCAACGACTGTTCCTGTCCTCTGCCAGGTATGGCTTGGTTGAAGGGATGTTGCTGCAGCCGGTAAGCAAAAACATAAGCACAGTCATAATCACAAAAACAATGCGTACAGTTGTGAGCCGCAGGTTATCAAGCTCTCTCATAAATTCCCCACCCCTTTACCACCATATCTTGATATTTCCTGGTAATGAATACATAGTAACCAGTCATAGCCAGTACCAGAATACCAACCCCGATCACGATACTGCCGGTAAACTGATAATGGATAAAAGACTCCAGGACTTTAATGGCCATCACACCGTGCATTATCCCCAATAAGGACGGTAGAATAAAGGCTGTCCCTACCTGGGTATAGATACTCCCCGCTATCTCCTGTTTGGTCATCCCAATTTTCATCAGGATTTTATACTGTTCCCGGTCCAGGACAGCATCACTGAGGATCTTAAAATAAATGGTGCTGAAGGTAGCAATTACGAAGACTATCGCCATCACCAGGCCCATAAAATAAAAGGCTCCGATTAGATAGTACTTGTATTGATACTGCCCGGCATAGCTGTTGAGGTTGCCGCCGGGATTTTTCATCACCCCGGCGATTTTGTCCACCAATGGCATGCTGTCTTGCGGCTCGGTGATATTAATCCCGTGCAGCGTCATCTCTTCGCTGTTTTTTTTCAGCTGATCATATTGTTCATCCGTGACGATATAGGTCTGGTACTGACCGATGTCAGGCATTTCACCGATAAACGGAATCTTGACCTCTTTCTTTAGCACATAGTCCCGGCCCTGAATGACAAGATTATCGCCGACATGACTGATACCCGAAAAAACCAGACTGGCGTGTAAAATGCTTACCGTTTCGTCATCCCGGGGTTCAATGCCGGCCAGGATTTCCTGATCATGCCCCGGCCTGGTCAGCATCAATGATTGCCGCACCTCGGAATAACTGGTAATCAGACAGTTTTCCGTCCGCTGTCCACTGCCGCTCTGATAGGTAACTTCACCCTGGATAAAACGGGAGTCGTGTTCGGCAAGGATTTGATGCCCGGACTCACTGATCAGCGCTTTAATCCGTTGATTCGTTTGCTCATCCTGATTGATATAAGAGATACTGTAAGGGGCTTCGACGGCCGCGTTGTTATCGGCAAAATATTTGAGGGCCAGGCTCCCGCTGAAGGCGGTTAAGGTTGCGGCACACAGAATTGCCGTCATGGACAGGCTCCTGTAATGGGTTCCCAAACGGAACAAGGTATTGCTGAAGCTTACCAGCCGGGATCCTTTATAGATGGCTTTTTTATTCTGAATCAGCGCATTGAGGATAATCGCCAAAAAGCTGCCGAAAAAAAAGTAGGTGCCGGTGCAGATCAGGAGCAGGATTAATATGGAGGTCTCCAGATAGTCCAGCGGTAAATCAAAGGGCAAATCAAAAATATGCAAGGCCAGATAATAAGCTGCAAGGATCAAGACTACGCCCAACAGGCCGCGTACCCAGCGAATTTTCGGCAGGCTTTGTTCTTTCTTCGCCGCATTCAGGATCTCGATCAGCCTGCTTCTGCGGATCATCCGGTAATTCTTTAATCCCATTACGAAAATGATCACAGCCAGGATCAGAAGCAGTATGCCGATTGCCTTGAGCGGGATATAAAACGGGATCTGGATATCGAGGATCATCGCTTTGGCGAGCAGCATAAAAAAAAGTTTGGAAAACAGTACGCCGACAGGCAGGCCGATGACCACGGCCGTTAATCCCAGCAGGATGCTTTCCAGGGCAAAGATTATACCGATTTTACTGCCGGGTATACCCATCAGCATATAGGTGCCAATTTCTTTGTAACGCAGCTTGTAAAAAAAATTATTGGCATGGAACATAAAAAACAGCACGGTCAAAAACAGGACTATACTGCACAAAGAGCTTGCCACCTGCGCAAAGATGTACTGTTCACCGAGAACCTGCAGATATGGGTTGTAGTTGACCGCCAAAAAATTATAATAGATCGCCGTTGCCAGGATCAGCACCACTAAATAGAATTTATATAGCTTCAGGTTGTTCTTAAAGAGCAGCCAGGAGGTTTTAAAGGCGTTCATTCCTTTCACCTCCCAACAACGCGACCATGTTCAGAATCTTTTTGAAGAACTCTTCGGCATTGCCGTTTGTTTCTAATTTACCGCTGATCATCCCGTCTTTCAGGAACAATACCCGGTCACAATAACTGGCGGCAGAGGCATCATGCGTCACCATCACTACCGTGGTCTTGTATTGGTTCCTGACATTCTGAAAACAGGCTAACAGTTCGGCGGCCGCTTTGGAATCCAGCGCCCCGGTCGGCTCGTCGGCAAACAATATTTTGGGCTCGTTAACCAGGGCCCGGCAGACAGCCGCTCTTTGCTTCTGCCCGCCCGAAAGCTGGTAGGGATATTTGTCCAGCTGGTCGTCAATGCCAAAGAGCTCCGTCAACTCCCGGACTTTGTGCAAAATCTCTTCCGCCTTCCGGTTATTTAGCGTCAGGGGCAGTGCGATGTTATCCCGGATCGTCATATTATCCAGAAGATTGAATTCCTGAAAGACAAAGCCAATCATATCCCTGCGAAACAGGGCCAGTTCTTTTTCCTTGACAGTGTTAATCTCCCTGCCGTCGATGATTACCCGCCCCTTGGTGGGCTGATCAATGGTAGAAATGATGTTGAGCAAGGTTGTTTTCCCGGAACCGGACGGTCCCATAACAGCCACAAACGCACCGGCTTCAATTATAAAATTCACCTCATACAACGCCCGGCAAACGGCGCCCTGTTGGCCGAAAAGTTTGGTCAGCTCCTTTACTTCAATCATTGCAGCCATATTACTTCCTCCTTGATCGTCTTCCGGTATGATTATATTGTAAGAATATCGCCCCTTTGGTTCTATCGGTTTGGATGACAATTTGGAAGTACAAGATGACATTTTTGTCACCTTAGTATCTCTGGCGCTTTATGTAATCAGATAGCTTATAAAAGGATAAGATGAATTCGGTATACTCCCCTTGCTTACTGTGCACTTGCAGACCAATCCCCAGGGTGTCGGCCATTTTTTTGGCATAGTACATGCCCATGCCGGTTGATTTGGTGCTGCTTCTGCCGTTTGTGCCGGTAAACCCTTTATCGAAGACACGGCCCAGTTCCTCTGCGGGGATGCCGATGCCGTTATCTCTCAGATGCAGGTGGTAGCCTCGCTCATCCTCCCGGCTGAAGATGGTTATCTCTCCGTCTTGCCCCGTATACTTGCTGCTGTTGTTGAGGATCTGGACGATTATATAATGGACCCACTTTTTATCGCTGATAAAATGGTACGGCCTTAATTTATTCTGAATACCGATACCCTTGTTAATAAAGAACTCGGCGTTAGCGCTGATTGCTTCCTTGACAATATTCCCCAGCTCGACATTCCCTGATACGACATCTTCGCTGTAATGATTGGCTCTGGTGATAAACAAGGCCTGGTTAATCCGGAATTTCATCTGTTCGATCTGGAATAATAATTTGTTGGCGATTTCCGTTTCATTTTCCAGCCGGTTGACAGCCATCTCACAGACAGAAAGGTTCACTTTCAAGTCATGGACGCTCTGGGTCAGATAATCTTTCAGATCGTTCATCCTCTGCCGGTAGTCGTTTTCTTTTTGGCTAAAGCTCTTTCTTTCATATATAAGCAGTTCATGCATCAAGCTGATTCCCGGAACACTGTCTTCTCCTGCATCCGACAGCTGCTTGAAAAGCCAGCCGGGGTCCTGGCCGGCGGCCATTGTTTGCCCGACTTTGCCGTAAGTTTTGTTCACCCGCCGGAAGTGAAAAGAATACCCGGCTCCGGCCACGCAGAGCACCAGTAAATCCAAATAAAAAATCTCCCCCAGAGTTTTCGCCAGAGGAGTACTGGTCAACAAAACCAAATTGACCAGGGTAATGATGCCGGCTTGACAGGCGATCCATTCCCAGTGTCCCTTAATATAGGCCATCGTCCTCATAAAATAACATACCCCATTCCTTTTTTGGTCGTGATGAAAGACGTCAGTCCCAATTCCTCCAACTTAAGTCTAACCCGGTTGACGTTAACGGTCAGGGTATTTTCATTGACATAGATCTCATCGTCCCATAAACTCCTCATTAAAGCCTGTCTGGTCACGATTTTTCCCTGGTTCTCCAGCAATAGTTTTAAGATTTTCAGTTCATTTTTGGTCAACTCACACTTTTTATCCTGATAAGAGGCCGCAGCCTCCTCGAGATGAACAGTAAGTCCCCGGTACCGCAGAACATGGGATTCCTGAAAATTATATTCATAGGTTCGGCGAATGACAGCCTGCAGCCTGGCCACTAAAACAGCATTGTCAAAAGGCTTGGCCAAGTAATCGTCGCCGCCGTTATTCATGCCCATAATCACGTCCATACTGCTGTCCCTGGAAGAAATATAAATGATCGGGACAGCAGAAATTTCCCTGATCTTCTTACACCAGTGGAAGCCGTCAAAGCTTGGGATATTGACATCCATTAAGACAACATGCGGCTTTACGGCCAAAAACTCATCCAGGATGTGATCAAACATCGCCGCGATCCGGACATCATAGCCCCACTTCATCAGCAGCCTGGAGATCTCTTCAGCCAGCATCACGTCATCTTCAACAAGGAATATGCGGTATGGTTCTTTTGTTTTCATTTTGTATTCCTCATGCATTTTTCACTTATTCCAATTATATCATGAGAACACGTTTGTTTCCTTGAGAATGCCTTCCAAAATCATTTGTAGCAAAAATCAAGCAAAAGCCTCATGATTTAATAACCATGAGGCTTTAAAAATTTTCTGGCAACGACCTACTCTCCCAGGGGCAAGCCCCAAGTACCATCGGCTCTGGAGGACTTAACTGCCGTGTTCGGGATGGGAACGGGTGTATCCCCTCCGACATTGTC
>JAQVGZ010000113.1 GCA_028696455.1 Desulfotomaculaceae bacterium
ATACCATCCAGGGTACACCTGTACACATCTACTCTCTGGCTTACACTGGTGGTCTGACCAAAACTGCCGCCCTTGATGTTTTTCCGCGTCTTGCTGAGCCGGGTTTCCATATTGGCGCCTTCCACGGTTCGCTTGATTGGGAGGGACTTGGTGACAGAAGCCTGCCGCTCAGTTCGACAAAGCTTGCGGATGCAGGCTATAACTACATTGCGCTTGGCCATTACCACCGGTTTAGCAGCAAAGTAGTCGGCAATGGCCTGGCCGTCTACCCGGGCGCAGTGGAATTTAAAAACTTCAGCGATCCGGGAGAGGCTGGCAACAACCAGCGATGTACGGGAACAAAAGGTGCTGGAGCAGGCAATGCTGCTGGGCCTGGCAGCGCTTGAAGGAAGTGTAAACTAAAATGGCGGGAAACGGGGTTGTTTTTGAAAAACTCATCCTGCAGGGTTTTGGACCTTACCGGAAAACAACAACATTTACTTTCGCGCAAGGCGTAAACGGATATATAGCGGCCAATGAAAAAGGCAAGACCTCCATGATGGCTGGTTTGCTGGCTACAATCTTTGGCCTGACCCACCGCCGTCGCGGTGTTTCTGCCTTTAACCTGGGCAGGTTCCGCAACTGGGATAACCCTGTAGCTTGCCGCGGTGAATTAGTCTTGTCCTCCCTCGGTAAAAGGTATCGGATCCAGCGCAATTTCGACACACACCAGGTAGCGCTGTGGGAGCTGGCAGAAGACTACGGCTTGCGCCAGCTGGTGGTGGAAGGACAGCATAATCCAGAAGCTCGCAAGCCCCTGCGAAGATATGAGGAAGAAGTGCACAGGATCCTGGGAGTCAGCAGCCAGGATCTTTTTGAGGAAACCTTCTTCGTAGCCCAGCCTTTGCCGGAAGTTAGCCAGATCAGTGCCAACCTCCAGGGCTTGCTGGCGGGAGGGAGAGGGGCGTCGTTTCAGGCCGCGTTAGTTTGGCTGCTGGCTAAGCTAAAAATCCTGACCAAATACACCGGCCCGAACAACCGGAAAGTCACTGCCAGAAACATGAGCAAAGACGGTCTCCTGGAACAGCTAACGGAAGAGATCAGGACCTTGAAAGAGCAAATATCCGCTGGCCAGCAGTCTGCCGATAGCCTGGCTGATATCCGGATAAAGATTGGAACTGTTGAGGAAGAACTCAAGAAGGAACGCCGGGAACTGAAGCAAAGGAAGAGTGCCCACCAGGCCTGGTCCGGCTGGCAACTGCTGGCGAGTCACTACGCCGCAGCTGCTACAAAACGCATTTTAGCTTCTGCCATTAACCAGATAGCGGAACTTACAGACGCCTGGTGGCAAGAACGGGAGGCAGAAGCCATTCAGCCGGTAAAACTAAGGAAAGAACAAGAAGCCCTGCAGCTACAGCAAGCCACCATAGGAAAACTAATAGAGGATGAAAAGCGGAAAACAATCCAGCTGCAGCAGGAGCTACAATCATGGAAGGAGAAATTGAGCCTGGTGCTGGAAGCTAACGAAAATCCGGAGCAGGCACACTTCGTATTAATTAATTATAGTAAAAGTGCAGATAAAGAAATTCCCGGGAAGAAGCGTATGCGGCTAAAATACCCAAGCAAATCTAAGTTTTAAACAAATAAAAAAAGACTCCCAGAAACCTGAAAGTCATAATTCTTGGTGCCCGAGACCGGAATCGAACCGGTACGAGCTGCGAAGCTCGCAGGATTTTAAGTCCTGTGCGTCTGCCAGTTCCGCCACTCGGGCAATTATAATTTTAAGCAAAGTTATTTTAGCACGTACATATTTAATTGTCAATCAGCTGATCAGGTGTTATTTAATTATGTAAGCACCCTAAAGTAGACTCGGATGCCAGGAAGCTGGCTTTTATTTATTCAATAGCGTTAGCGAGGCAAAAGGACTTAACGGAGACCCCGTTGATCTTCTTGAGGTCATCCTCCAGGCTTTGTCTTTCACTATCGGTGGCTTGCATGGTCAGGGTAATAATTCCTCTCTGGCGTCCAGGATCGGGAATACCATTACGGCTCAAAATGCGTGAACCATACTCTGTAAGAACTCTTTGCACTTCTGGCGCGTGGTTCGCCCTTTCGTCTACTAGAATTCCAACAATACAAATATCACGTTCCAATGTTTATAGCCTCCTTTACTAATTTATTTGAAAACTATTCTATTGTATACTAGATTTCCTTTGCTTTCCCGCTAAAGGGGTGCCCGGGGAAGTAACTCTCGGTTTACATTATAGTTATTAATTTACCATATTACTAATTTTAATACGAAGTCACGTCAACAGTAACCTTATAACATAGTGATATTTAGCTTTTTTTGTAAAATTTTCTCGATCAAATAAGAATTACCGGGGCCATCCTTAAAACCGCATAGCGTAACAATGTTTTAGTTTCAACAAGCAGACGGGTTTTCCTCTTACTAACAGTTTACTGGACAACTTCCAGAAAGGCTGTACTTTGAATATATTGTATTACGAGCCGGTGCCTGCTTACCCGTTCACAAAAAGGAAGGGGAGGATCCGGATGCTAGAAGGGAAGGTCGTTGTTGCGCAAGGTGGAGGTCCGACTGCGGTTATAAACCAGTCACTTGTTGGTGTTGTGCTTGAATCCAGAAAATTCTCGCAGGTATCAAGGGTTTATGGGGCAATTAATGGTGTTGAAGGTATTGTAAATGAAAACTTCATTGATTTAACACAGGAAACAACCCATAACCTGGAACAGGTGGCAAAAACACCTTCATCTGCTTTATTATCAACTAGGGTTAAACCTGACGAGCAATACTGCAAAGAGATTTTTAAGGTTTTAGAAGCTCATGGTGTGCGGTATTTCTTTTATATTGGTGGCAACGATTCGGCTGAAACATTACGTATCGTTAATAACTATGCAAAGCAATCAGATTATGAATTTAGAGGAATCCATATTCCCAAAACTATTGATAATGATTTGAGGTATAATGATCATACACCAGGCTATGGTTCAGCAGCAAGGTTTGTGGCGCAGACATTCATGGGAATTAACCTTGATAATAGGGCTCTAACAGGGGTGCATGTTGGGGTTTTAATGGGTAGACACGCAGGGTTTTTAACAGCTGCCTCTTCAATTGCGCAAAATTATTATGATGATGGGCCACATCTCATTTACCTTCCTGAAAGAGCTTTCAGCATTGAAAAGTATTTACGGGATGTAAAAGAAGTATTTGAAAAGTATGGACGGTGTGTAATTGCAGTATCTGAGGGTATTCAAGACGAAAACGGCCGGCCGATTATTACAAAGCTTACGGAAAGTGTGGAAAAGGACGCTCATGGTAATGTCCTACTCTCCGGTTCTGGTACTCTTGGTGATCTGCTGGCTAAGGAAGTGCGCACAAAACTAAATATAAAAAGAGTACGCTCTGATACATTTGGTTATCTTCAAAGATCATTCTTTGGTTGCGTATCTGATGTTGACCAGCAAGAAGCAAGGGAAGTTGGGGAAAAAGCAGCACAGTATGCAATATGGAGCAATATGGATGGATCTATTACTATTCAAAGAACAGGCAATTATTCAGTTGATTATAAGCTTCGTCCACTTGAGGATGTTGCCAGCAAGACAAGATACATGCCGGATGAATTTATTAATGCAGCAGGGAACAACGTGACTGACGCATTTAAATTTTATGTTAGGCCATTGCTTGGATCTGTTTTACGAACACCACACAGACTTAGAGCCCCGGTTGTGTCAAAGGTTCTAAACAGATAAATTAGACGCGGAGGGACCTTATCCCCAACACCCCTTCCGGCATGGACAAATGAGATGAAATGCTTAAATGCTCTGTATGCAAGTTTATCAGTCAACAAACAATTGAATATCAGGTGAGAAGATTAGCTTGATCGTGCGCAAAGACCAGAGCTTGCTTGGGCTCTGGTCTTTTTTATAATTAGGAAAATCCATTCACGGCATTAACGGGGGTTGTACCAGATAGTTAGTTTGTAATAAGGATGATGACGAAGCTATTAAGGTGTAAAGCTGTATTCTAAGGATAAACACGGTTTATTGGGTAAAAAAAGGGTGAACTACAAGATGATTTTATATTAAAATTATTGTAACATGTTATTAATATTCTTAATTTTGTAAAAACTATCCAGTTTTTCCTCATTGGCCTTCTTCGGACAGGACGGTTTGTTGAAGTAATCAAATCTCTGTAGCGATACTTGTGCGCAGTTTATGCGAAAATTTGATGGCTAAAAGTGGGTTAATCTGTCACTATAGTTATTATGCAACGACCAGTTGGCAATATCTCCAAAGCTCGGGCAAGGTTTGAATTATCACTATAATCAAGTGTGCTACCTGCTGGTCATAATCTGAAGTTTTCTCAGTTCGACACAGCATTATGTCCGTTATGTGGTCAAACAGCTAAGATCACAGTTGAAGGAGGTTATGTTAAATGGAGCTTTGAATCAGTTACCGTACAGGAAGGATTTGATTAAGCATCATCATGAGAAGATAAGAGGCCGCGTTGAGGAATACTTTGCCCGCCGTAACGAGTTGCAAAATTGTCCGAATGCAATACAACTGGCTAAAACTTGAAAGGGATTAGCTATCCTGGATTCCTTTCGATAATTATGTTATTAATTATTGTATTAAAAGTTATAAGCAAGAGAGGTGACTTGAGATGTTTCTGAATCATTTTGAATACTTTGCCCCCAAAACGCCCGGAGAAGCGCTGGAGCTGATTGGCCGCCTGGGGAATAAAGCTAAAGTTCTCGCCGGCGGTACTGACTTACTAATTATGATGAAAGAAAAGCTGCTAAGCCCTGAATACTTAATCAACATCAATGAGATAAAAGAGCTTAAAGGCATCTCTTACGAGCCGGGCAATGGCGCCGTTATTGGAGCAGGCACTAAAATATCAGAAATTGAATTTTCAGATATAATCCGGGGAAAATACTATGCCCTTCACCAGGCGGCCGGCGAATTGGGTTCAGCCCAGGTAAGGCACATGGCCACTATCGGAGGGAATAGTTGCCACGCTTCGCCGGCGGCTGAGACGCCCCCGCCCCTGGTCGCCCTGGGCGCTACAGTGGTGATTAGCAATACTGCCGGGGACAGAGAACTGCCCCTGGAAGAATTTATTTTGGGTAACCGGATAACCGCCCTTGCGGAAGGTGAGATACTGACCAAATTTATTCTGCCGGAACCGGCTCCGAACTCAGCCAGTCGCTATGCATATATCGGACACAGAGATGCCATGGAAATTGATGCAGTTAATATGGCTGTCAATATAATGCTGGAAGATGATGGTCTGACTGTTAAAGCTTTAAAACTTGTAATGGGATCCGTTTCTCCGAGGCCTTTGGTTTCGGTTGAAGTCCCGTCATTACTGACAGGGCGCGAGTTTAACAGCGAATTGGTGGAGAAAGCGGCAAAAGCAGCTTCCGGCGAGGCCAAACCAATTTCCGACATCCGGGCTTCGGCGGAATACCGGCGCGAAGTGGTCGCGGTGCTTACCCGCAGGTTGCTTAAAGTGGCGTTTAGCGCCGTTTCGGGAAAGGGGGTATAACAGTGAAACAATTAATTGAATTAGAA
>JAQVGZ010000114.1 GCA_028696455.1 Desulfotomaculaceae bacterium
TTCCGATTTACCTGCGGGCAAGAATGTTAAAAATGATTGTCAGCAGGATACTTATGACAACACAAGTAACAACAGGAAAGTAAAAACTAAAATTTTCTTTTTGGATTATAATATCCCCCGGCAAACGGCCAAGGCCAAACAGTTTCCCACCGAATAGCATTACCCCACCTATTATCACCAGAAATAGACCTAAAACCAATACCATTTTGCCGAAAGTTTCAAACATATTCAGTACACCTCTTACAAAACTTCACTTGTTATAATTGATCAGCATCTTTTAAGGTCTGTATAAAGTGCAATTTACCACTATATCAGAAACACTATTTAGAGATTATTATATCCGGATGGCCACCGGTTAACAGCAATACCAGGAACTACACTTATACATTATATACCCCGAACCCTGGCCTACCAGAAAACCCTTCATACTTTATTTGACTCTCTTATCCCTGGTCTGGTCGCGGTAGTAACGATCCTTTTCACTATAAATGCAGCCGCAATATTGTTGCCTGTACATACCCAATTCCCTTGATTTTATTGCGGCCTCCCGGTAACCTGGCCTAAAATCAACATATTTAAAGAAAATGTCGTATTTTTTCCCAGTTGCTTCTCCAATATCCCGGATCAGTTCGTGTTTCTGATAAGGACTGACCAGAAGGGTTGTGCTAAAGCAGTCAAAACCACCTTTTTTCGCTATCCTGGCAGCCCGTTCCAAACGTATTGAGTAACAAAACCGGCAGCGATTGGCTTCCCTGAACACCACTCCCTGTAAAAACTCCTCCAAAGCGTATCCCTGCTCAAAAATCATGTTCAGGCTAATCTCTTTGGCATATTGGTCTAGTGTGTCCCTGCGCCTGGCAAACTCAGTGTATGGATGAATGTTCGGGTTGTAAAAATACCCATAAACATTTATCCCGTTTTCTTTAAAATACTGGACGGGATAGATTGAACAAGGACCGCAGCAAGTATGCAACAATACTTTCAAAAACTAACCTCCCACAGTAGAATTGTTTAAGCAAAGTTGGTATAGACATTTTGCACATCATCGTGGTCCTCAAGGGCTTCCGTCAACTTGAGCATCTGCTCTGCTTCCTTGCCCTCCAGAGTAATGGTATTTGAGGGGATTTTGGTGATTTCCGCAAAAGCTATCGCCACCCCGTTTTTCTCCAGTGCCTCCCGCACAGCCTCGAATTCGCCTGGTTCAGTCGTAATTTCATAGGAGTCCTCGCCGGTCTTCATGTCTTCAGCACCCGACTCGAGAGCCAGGAGCATCAACTCATCTTCATTATTTTCGCCTTCCGGTCTCTCCACAACAATCAGGCCTTTATCCTGAAACATCCAGGCCACACAGCCTGATTCACCAAGACTGCCTCCGTTTCTGGAAAAAATGTGTCTGATCTCGCTAGCGGTGCGGTTTCTGTTATCCGTCATCATCTCCAGCATGACGGCAACACCGCCCGGCCCATAACCTTCATAAAAAAATTCTTCATAATTAGCGCCGCCATGTTCACCAGCGCCTTTTTGAATCGCCCGCTGAATATTTTCATTAGGAATATTAGCGTCTTTTGCCTTTTGGATGGCAGTTTTTAGTTGCATATTGCCATCAGGGTCTTTACCTCCATTGCGCGCAGCGACCATAATCTCTTTGGCCAGGCGCGTGAATAATTTCCCCCGTTGAGCGTCAGTTTTGGCCTTTTTCCGTTTGATCGTAGCCCACTTTGAATGTCCGGACATTACTACTATTCCTCCTTTATAATAATTTACATTTTGATCAGTAAAACAAAAAAGCGCAAAGCGCTTATTGAATTGATAATTTTTATATTAGCATACCGCTACTTATCACGCAAATGAAATAAGAACAAAGTATTGATAAACCCCATGATACATTACCATGGGGTTTTTTTTAACAAATATTATAAGTGCTCGATTCAAGGGGCTTAAATGCCATTCACCATCCTTTATTGCTGACTATAGGTAATAATTTTGTGCTCATACTTTTCAACTAGTTCCTCTGCCCCACGGTGTGAGATCCCCTGTGCTACCACCTTAAATAGTGCTTTTTCCGAATCAGGAAGGATGAGAGTCCACGAATTGTCAGTCAGTATTTTAATGCCATCGATTAGTTCAGTATTTTGACCTTTAATCTCTTCCATCAAGCAACGCATTACACGGCCCTTCGCCTCAAACGGACAGATGACATCCTTCATACTGATATGGAATTCGGGTAATTCTTCAATAAAAGTATTCAGACTAATATCTGCTTTAAGTAAGTATTCCATAATGGAAACCAAAGAATAAAAGCTGTCGTAGTGGACCTGAAGGGAATTAGTTTTACCAACCTCTAGTAGAGAACGGGCAACTGTTTTTGTCCGCACCACCGGAACCCCTGTCTCACCCATCATTTCTTCCAGGATAGATGGAGCCGTAACGGGAATTGCTATGGGGGAATGGTTTTTCAAGGTTGTTAACGTCTTCAAAATTAAAATTTCCACTTCAGATAAAACTTTTCCCTTTTCCGTAACCAAACACATATTCTGGCCACTGGAATCCAGCTCTATCCCAAGGTCTGCCCTGTTATCCAGTACAACCCTGGCCAATGTGGTTGTCCCGTTAATAACCCCCATCGCTTCACAACCAAGGCCGTTTAATAACTGCGACAAGATGGAGCTAACCAATGGGTTCTTACAATAGTAAACTACCTTATAGCGCCTGTTAGAGAAAATACTTTGGTCAATACATGAAAGAATCTCCTCAAGATACCGATCTACAGCTGCCGGTACCTGTTCTAAAAAGCCTATTTGGGAAGTGTTGGGCCGAGAAAAATCCTCTTGCAGATACGCATTCTCAATTTTTCGCTCCATATCCTTGTCGATCGGCAAACCTTCCCTGTCAAAAAAGTGTACACAAACTATTTTTTCGCCTTCACTCTCACCTTGATGTATGTGAATACCCCCGTCACAGGGTGAATGACGACATAAGTAGCGGGCTATAGGATTAACTGTGACTCCGATATCACGCACTCTGATCCCAATAGCCAGCAGACTAGAAATGGCTGAGTATTTCAAAATCTTATCATAATAAACATCGTCACAGCTTACACTAACCACCGCTCCCAGCCGGAGACGGGAACCGTAAGCTGAAGCGACTTTACTCATAAATTCCGGAGTCAATTCCCAGTTGGGAATCCCGCTTATTCCCTCTGCCCCAAACAAACTACTGGATACAGTTTTGCCCCAGACTAGTGTAGACGATTGGATGGTTCCAGCCGCAATTATTTTATCAGGCCATATCTTTACGCCTGGCTTAATTACGGCTAGATCTTTAATTATAGTATTGTCGCCAATCGCCGCGTTTTCACATACCCTGCCGCCTGAGCCTATATATACCCTATTACCCATTGTGGCCCCGTTCAAGCTTACCGCTTTTCCAATATAGTTCCGGTTCCACATCACAGTGTGTTCTGTATATGCGCCACTGCGCACTCGGTTATATCGCCCCATAACTGTATTGGGCCCGATTACCGCTCCTGTTTCCAGCATAGTTCCCTCACCGATATAGGCCGGACCTTCTATCTTAACTCCACCAGGAATTTCTAATTCTTGCTCAAACCAGATCCCTGGCTTAACCTCAAAACCTTTAACCGCAATATCTACATCACCTTGCAGCATATCGAATTGGGCCTGACGATACTGGGAAAGGTTTCCGATATCCGACCAATATCCCCCCGCCACAAACCCATACAAGTCGTGTCCCCGCTCCATAACCAGCGGGAATAGGTTTTTGCTAAAGTCAAACTCCTTTCCGCTTGGGATTAACGTTAGCACCTCCGGTTCTAAAACGTAAATTCCCGTATTTACGGTGTCACTAAAGACCTCACTCCAGCTGGGCTTCTCTAAATAACGAACGATTCTTCCATTCTCTTCAGTCATTACTACACCATACTCTAAGGGCACATTTACCTTGGCCAGGACCAGCGTACCCATAGTTTGGTGATTACGATGAAAATCTATAGCCTGGCTCAGATCAAAATCGGTCAGGGCATCCCCACTGATTACGACGAACGTATCGTCCAAAAACTCTTCAGCGTTCTTAACACTTCCCGCTGTCCCCAGTGGAGTAGTTTCCTCAAAATAAGTTAAATGTACCCCATACTCTGCTCCGTCGCCGAAATGATTCTTGATTACCTGTGGCAAAAACTGAAGCGTAACCGCAATCTCATAAATGCCATGCTTTTTTAATAGCTCTATGATATATTCCATGCATGGTCGGCCCAATAGCGGCACCATTGGTTTTGGTTGAAAACATGTAAGTGGACATAATCGGGTTCCCTTCCCACCGGCCATTATAACTGCTTTCATATAAAAATCATCCCCTATCGTACCAAAATATGTTTTAACAAAAACCCGGGCCTGCCTATTACTTACCCTTCACCAGCTGCTGCTGTTTCCTGTTTTATAACACATAATTCCATCTCAACATCCATTGCCTTAAGGTAAACCTCTATTGTCTGCTTAACAATACGGCTCCAGTCAAATCTCCCGAGTTCTTGACGGGCCGTATTTGCTAAAGCATACGCCAAACTCTTGTTCTTAACAATCTCAATCACCTGGCTGCTTAGAGAGGCTGCATCACCCGGAAACATTTTCAGTCCATTATGACCGTGCTTGACAATATCACCCAGTCCCCCAACATCAGAAACTACAACCGGGGTTCCTGCAGCCATAGCTTCCAGAGCAACAATGCCAAAGGGCTCATACAAGCTGGGGAACACGGATACAGTGGCAAGATTAAGCAAATAATTGCGTTCTTCATCAGTTATATAGCCAGTGAACAACACCTTATGACCCAGACCAATTTTCGCCACCAGACTTTCTAAAACCGGCAAGGCCGGACCTTTACCCACAATAACCAGCTTGGCATCCGGACATTCTCCCAAAATCAACGGCATCGATTCAATCAGGGTTTGTACTCCTTTTTCCCGGACCAGCCTGCCAAAATATAAAATAATTTGTTCATGCTCCTGGGCGTAAGTACTTTGCGAACGCTGCCCCCGGTCGACTTCATGCAGACACAGTGACTCTACATCAACCCCATTTGGGATAATATCTATCTTATGAGAAGGCAACTGAAATATATCAGCAACCTCATGCTTCATGTAAGTGCTGCAAACAATTACACGCTTCGACTCATAGGTGAGCCTCCATTCCTGACTGTGAATGTTGTTTTGAATATCGTTGTGAATTCCCTGGTTTCTCCCATATTCAGTGGCATGGATTGTGCCAACTAATGTCCAACCATAGCGCTGTTTGAGGGCCCTTGCCGCATCACC
>JAQVGZ010000032.1 GCA_028696455.1 Desulfotomaculaceae bacterium
CATCCCACTGCCACAAAACGGCTGGTAAAGATTAGCCCTGTGTACCAAAGTACTCCTAAAATCAAAGGCAGTGTAGGCACATAGATCACTGCGCCAGGCAACTCTTGAAAAAATGACACGAGTCTCATAAACAAGTCTATAGATATCCCATTGCTAATATTAACAAAGTCCGCTAGAGGTAGCCAGAGCAAGCCCACGGCTGCGGCCAAAATACCTAGAAACATAATTAATCCAACCAGGGGAACCGCCACGAGGTTGGCCAGAACAGATACCGGCGAAATCATGTTGTAATACCAGGCTACCAGGGGGATTGTTGCCAGTTGAGCGGCTAGGGGTATCGCCAGTGCCAGAGAGATATGGTGGGATAGGTTTTCCGGGATACCGTGCAATAACTTGGCGAAGGCATTGCTTAAACAAGGCCCAAGATATAAGATTCCCCAGGTTGCCGCAAAAGACAGCTGGAATCCGGGATGAAGTAGCTGCAGCGGGTGCCACAGCAGAATGATTAGGGCAGCTACTGCCAAAGTAGTTGGCCAATCCCTGTCCCGGCCTAAATGATGAGCCCAGAGTAATAACATAGCCATAATCGCAGCGCGCAGGACAGCTGGATTAAAACCAGTCATTAAAACATAAAAGATTAATATTGGTGTGGCTAGAGGAGCGGTCAGGCCTGGTGCAATTCTTAATAGCCGGAGAAGTCCCACCACCCCGCCCAACACCAAGCCGATATGCAGACCAGAGACACTCAAGATGTGCACAATGCCGGTTTCGGTAAAAGCCTGCCTGGTTTCCCGGTCAATTAGTCCCTGAGTTCCGAAAACAATGCCATTTAATACTGCTGCTTGCTTGGGGGGCAACGACCTGGTGGCAATGGACGACAATTTTTCCTTTAACCGCAGGGCTGTTTTCAGGACCGGGTTGGATTGGTTGTCAGCAATCTTTTCTATGGCTTGATCACCCCGGGCCCTGAGAGTGACCCTGATTCCCTGTCGTTCCAAATAAGTCTGGTAATTGAAAGCGCCTGGATTGCCTGGCAACTCTGGACGGCTGAGCAACCCGGACACTCGCAGTACATCTCCATAGCTATAAACCACAGTTGCCTCATTAACCTGTAGTCTAACGTCTCCTTTAATTGAAAAGCTCTTTCCGCCTTGGACAATCTCCTGTACCTTAAAAAGATAGTAAACTTTATCCTCTCGTATGTCCGGCTCAGCTGCAACCTGTCCAAGCAAAGTAACCTGTTGATTGCAGTAATTAACCAGGGGGGTGTCGCTTTCCACAATAGCGAGACGGGACGAGGTTAGCCCCAGCAGGAGAAAGAGAATAAGAATGACCCGGCGAATTTTCCGCCAGGCCAAAAAATATCCTGCCACTGCCATTAAAAAGCAAAAACCGGTCATTGTAATGATGAAAAATATTTTAAAATCAGTCAATTCACCAAGAAGTATGCCGGCGATATAGGAAAATGTAAGAACAACCACAGGTCTGTTCATCAGAATACCTCAATTTTAGTCACACCAGTTATATATTGATAATAAAGAGCTAATTGACAGATATTTTATCTTTAAGATCTTCAAACCTTTTATCCCCAATCCCGGAAACATTTTTAATGTCTTCAATAGCATTGAAGGGTCCGTTTGTATCCCGGTATTGAACAATACGCTGCGCCAGTGCCGGACCAATACCTGGCAGGGTATCCAGGGTGCTCAGGTCCGCGGTGTTGATATTTACCTGTCCTCCACCAACATTAGTCATGGCGCTAGTCCTGGTGCCCTGCTGAGGTACAAACTGATTATGTCCGGCGCCAATGGGCGTTTCAGGGGTAACCCCGGCAGTAGCTCCGCTTGCGGAAACGGGAGATTCTGGAGGTGGCGCCTTATATGGTACATGTATGTCCTGGCCGTCGGTAACGGGTGCTGCCAGCCTCAATGCATCCAGATCAGCCTCTGCTGTGGGGACAGCCATGTTTACTGCATCTATGATCCTTGCGTCCTGGGCTACCTGGTATACACCGGGTTTGGCCACTGCTCCAATAACATGTACTTTGAGCTCTTTTACCTTGTCTTCGCTGGCTGTTTCAAGTACTGGACGGCTATTATTAAGATTTCTCTCTTTGATTTGAGCATACCGATAACCCCCGCTGAAAAGAATTAGGCCGGCCAAAAAAAGTATAATCAACTGCTGTTTCCGATCCAGTTGGATCATATGGCACCACCATCCCAGTTACAAAAGTAATATTATACTGACAATTTCAAATAAAAAAGTTCTAGCAACAACAGCTTTTTCCTTTTTTTATTCCTCGTTCAAGAATAATTTGTTTATCGGTTCTATAGCAAGCAGTACTTTTGGGGATTAACCGGATTCCTTTAGCGTTTCATGAAACCAGTTTTCGTCATGTTTAACCCAATGGTAACTTGTGCTAATGATTGTAGTAAATATAGTAGACCTTTCTTTTTGTTATGTACTTTTTCACATGGGCTTGTTTTTTCTTTATTTGACCTGAAAAGTAGTGAAAGCTATAATAACAAAAGGAGGAGGTTGTTATGGATAAAATAAATTCAGCCATATTGACTGAACATAAAGATAAACTGCGTAAGATCAAATGATTATTTATATTATTAATGATAAACGATGAAGCGCATGACTATAAAGAAATAAGACGAAAGGCCAAGAAAATCTCAAATACTATAAAGCAGGTGATGATAATGGCTGTTGTTGAGGTAAGCATAATTCCCATAGGGACACAATCAGCGAGTCTGAGCGAATTTGTGGCGGGATGTCTGGAAATCCTTCAAAATGCCTCAGGGGTCACCTATCAGCTTAACCCTATGGGTACTGTCATCGAAGGGGATGTGGAGCGCATTCTGGAGTTAATCAGCCGTATGCATGAGCACCCCTTCACAAGAGGTGTTAATAGAGTAGTTACCACGATCCGCATCGACGACCGGCGGGACAAAGAATTGACCATAGCTGGAAAAGTAGCTGCAGTTGAAGCGAGGCTTGCCAGATAGGGGTATTATTATGAAGTATTTCATTGAGCTATTGAACAGTTTAAAACGTGGAGTAGTCTCTCCCGTTTATATTTTTTACGGGGAAGAAACTTATTTGCGGGAGCAAGCTGTTTTTCATTTTAAAGAGTTTTTGGTCCATGATGGCGCGTCAAGCCTGAATTATGATCTAATGGATGGTGAAGCAGTCACACCTGCAGATATTGTGGCAAGGGCGGAAACAGTTCCTTTTTTTTCCGATAAGCGCCTGGTAGTGGTAAGGAACGCGGCTTTATTTAAGGTTTCAAGGCAGGCCGCCGGGGACGTGAAGGAGGAAGGGAAAGCGCCAGGAAAAGAGCTGCTATTGGACTATCTCAAAGCCCCGTTGCCCTCGACATGTCTTATTTTTACTACGGGCGAATCGGTAGATAAGCGTAAAAAAGTGTTTCAGCTGATTAGAAAAAACGGACGTGCCATTGATTTTACCCACCTAAGCCGGGGTGACCTCGCCCGCTGGTTGGCGCAGAAAGCTCGGGCGGCAGGCAGGCGGTTCACACCTGAGGCCGCAGACGCCTTTCTGAATTCCGCTGGTCCGTCTTTACAAAGACTGGTGACGGAGCTGGAGAAGTTATTCAATTACACAGCGGGGTCCGAAGAAATTGTCCTGGAAGATGTACACAGGGTATGCCCGCCGGGGGTTAAGGAGAATATATTTGCAATTGTTGATGCTTTGGGAAATAAGCGTTGTAGGGAGGCGCTAAGCGGCATTAAGGAAATGCTGTCGGCAAAGGAACCCCCTCAGCGGCTACTCACAATGATCTCCAGGCAATTTCGTATGATTTTACAGGTTCAGGATTTGATAAAACGGGGTTACCCGGTGAAACAAATCCCTACGCGGCTCAAAATGCACCCTTATGAGTATCAAAAAATAGCTGCCCAATGCAAGAATTTCGATCAGAATCGATTGTCAGACGCTCTGGAAGCCCTGCTGGAACTGGATGTAGCGATAAAATCCGGGCGGCAACAGTTTTATCCGGCGTTGGAGACTTGCTTGTTGAAGATTTGCACTTAATTATAGGAAGATAACAACCACCCTCATTAAAAAGGGTGGTTTATAATTGGTCTTTCAGTATTTTAGCCTTTTAACTTGTTAAACTTTTTTGTCAGACGCGATTTTTTGCGAGCTGCTGCATTTTTATGTAAAATGCCTTTCGTTACGGCCTTGTCTAACGCTTGCACGGCATTGCGAAGCTTTTGATTGGCTTCCTCCAAATTGGCCGAACTCATGGCTCCTTCGAACTTTCTGATGGTAGTACGCAATGTCGACTTAATTCGGGTGTTTCTCAATGTCCGCGTACGGATAATTTCAACCCTTTTTGCTGCTGATTTAACATTCGGCATATTTTTCTCACCCCCTAACGGCAACAATTTTATCACGCGCTGTGAAAAAATGCAAGCGCCACTATATATGCTGGTATATACTTTGATTTTTCGGGTAAAGCTATGCTTAATTGAAAAGATAGGGGGTGAATAAGGTATGCAATGGCTTGGTCTAGTGATTAGATTTGTGGTCTCGGCACTTGTTCTGATCGTAGTAAGCTGGCTCTCACCCGGATTTGTGGTGAGCGGTGGATTCGTAGGTGCCTTAACTGCCGCAGTAGTAATAGCGGTATTGGGCTACATTGCTGAAGCCCTCCTGGGTGAACGGATATCACCTCAGAACAGAGGACTTGTGGGTTTTATTACTGCTGCAGTCGTAATTTACCTGGCTCAGTTTATTATTCCCAACTTGCTTAGTGTAAGTTTGGTGGGCGCCTTGATTTCCGCCTTTGTTATCGGACTAATTGATGCTTTCGTGCCAACTGTAATACGTTGAACAGGGTAGTCCTCATAAACTCTTCCTCCAGGACATAAAATTTAACAGTACTCATGGAGGGAGGGTTTTTTATGTACATGGCGTCTACTTGCCGGCTTCGAAACATGCGTACCGGTCTGGTCAGGCGATTTTTTTCAATAGCCGGAATTACTTTGATTATCCTTTTAATCCTATTACAGGTATTTACAAGTTTTAATATCTATGCAATATGCCAGAAAGTAGCTAATAAAATACCGGAAGTTATTATTTCCACGCTATATCGGCAAAAGCATCTAAATATCCTTAACAGTGTCATACCGGTACTGTGCTGGAGCAACTTCATTGAGGATTCCCCGGGCAGCGGTCAGATTAGAGTCTTGTGGGATTCCCTCAGTATCGCTATTCCGTTTAACCTGCTTGACCCTTCCTCCGTGCTTATGTCTCAGTTGCCGGTGCAGACTTTAATAGAGCAGCCAAAGACCGTTGCTGTTAGCAGGTCGGGCACCTCCCTCCCAGGTAATGCAACCCCGTTATATCAAGCTTCCGCTTTGCCCGGGGAGAACATGGTGATCATCTATAACTCTCACTCCGGAGAGACCTACAGTATGACTGACCGGGTGGAAAGGCTTGACGGCAGGCAAGGCGGGGTAGTGACCGTGGCGGCTGCATTACAGGATGCGTTAGAAAGTAAGTATGGGATTAAGACAGCGCGGTCGGACCGGATCCATGATCTAGATTACGCCACATCTTACCAAAACTCGGATAAGACAGCGCGGGAAATGTTGGCGGCCAGCCCCAGGGCCAGGGCAGTTTTTGATATTCACCGCGATTCTGCAAAGACGCGTGAGCAAAGTGTAGTAAAAATTCATGGTCAAGACGCAGCCCCGCTTCTTTTTATTATTGGTTCCGGAGGCAGTAAACCCCTGGCTGGTTGGCGGCAAAATCATGCCTTTGCAACGAAACTTTCAACAAAAACCAATGAGTTATATCCAGGGCTTTCCCTGGGTGTCAGAGTGCAAGGTGACCATTATAACCAGTTTCTCCATCCCTATGCGGTGCTGGTGGAAGTGGGTACATCTAATAATTCAATCGAGGAAGCGGTGTACTCCGCGGTCCTTTTTGCCGATGTGGTTGCCCAAGTTATTTCGGAATAAGATTTATTATTACAATATCCGTGCGGATCCATTAATGAGGTGGTTTTGAGTGGGTATCAAATATAAACTGGTAATAGTGTTGTTCCTTTTCACGGTATTTATGGGTATTACCGTGATAACTTTCAATTTTAATCTTATCGTGGCACCATCATCACCAGTTGCCGCTTTTCGCTGTGAAAACCCGGAATCCGGTGCTTACCATCTGGAACTTCTTGGGGAAAGCATGGTTGTGGAATGGCCGGTTGTAAATAACCCTGCTGGCTTTATAAGTGAGAGAGCCGCTTTTTTTCGTGAAGAAACTAAGATAATTCTTCATGAGTTTTTATTCAAAATTTTTTAGAATAAGGTATTTGCTTGATTTTTTGTTGCAAAAAAATGTCTTCCTTTAATTTGCAGGCCAAGAAAGCAATGTTTTATGATTGATACCCACTTCTCCTAGTGGTATAATACTTTGATTGTCCTCTAAACAGTAAGGAGTGAAGCCGCTAATGGAGTGGGAGAAGGACAGAATTCGTAATTTCTGCATTATTGCCCATATTGATCACGGCAAGTCGACTCTGGCGGACAGGCTCCTGGAATACACAGGCGCTTTAAGCAAGCGGGAAATGAGCAACCAGGTGCTGGACCAGATGGACTTGGAGCGCGAGCGGGGTATAACCATAAAAATGCAGGCTGTGCGCTTGAACTACCGGGCTAGAGACGGCCGGGAATATCAGTTGAACTTGATTGACACCCCTGGGCACGTTGACTTTTCCTATGAGGTGTCTCGTAGTCTGGCAGCATGTGAAGGTGCTCTAATGGTGGTGGATGCAGCCCAGGGGATCGAAGCCCAGACCCTGGCCAACGTATTTTTAGCCATGGATCACAATCTGGTGGTTATCCCGGTCATCAATAAGATCGACCTGCCAAGTGCGGAGCCAGAAAGGGTAAAACAGGAAATTGAGGATGTTATTGGTCTGGATGCCGCTGGGGCTGTGCTGACCTCTGCCAAAAGTGGGATCGGGGTGGAGGATATCCTGGAGCAAATTGTGGCTAAAGTGTCTCCTCCCGGCGGACAGGCTGCAGCCCCTTTAAAAGCGCTGGTGTTTGATTCACACTATGACCCCTATAAAGGGGTTATAGCCTACATTCGCGTCATAGAAGGTTCTGTAATGAAAGGCATGAAAATAAACATGATGGCTACCGGTGGGGTGTTTGAAGTTAATGAGGTCGGGGTTTTTCGCCCAGCCCTCACTACTATTGGTGAACTGCGTACTGGTGAAGTTGGCTTTATCGCCGCCGGTATAAAAAATGTTCAGGACTGCCATGTCGGGGATACGATTACTGACGCCCGTTGTCCGGCTGCGGCGCCACTGCCGGGCTATCGTAAAGTGACTCCGATGGTGTACTGTGGCCTATATCCTGTTGATAATATTCAATATGACGATCTGAGAGACTCCATGGAAAAGCTCAATCTTAATGACGCTTCTTTAGTATATGAGCCCGAAACATCGGATGCGCTGGGATTTGGTTTTCGCTGCGGTTTTTTGGGACTGCTGCATATGGAAATTGTGCAGGAGCGCCTTGAGCGTGAATACGGGCTAAGTCTAATAACAACTGCTCCTAACGTGGTATACCGGGTTACTACCAGGGCTGGGGAAATAATAGAAATTGAAAACCCTAGCAAGTTACCTCCATCTGGCATGCTCGAGAGAATCGAGGAGCCTTTCGTCAAAGCCGTCATCATGTGTCCTAAAGACTACATCGGTCCGGTAATGGAACTTTGCCAGGAGCGGCGAGGTAATTTTGCCAACATGGAGTATATGAGTATAAGCCGGGTGATCCTAACTTATAATCTCCCCCTGAGCGAAATAATATTTGATTTTTTTGATCACCTCAAGTCTCGGTCCAGGGGTTATGCCTCTCTTGATTATGAATTGATAGGGTATAAAGAGTCCGACTTGGTAAAGCTGGATATAATGATTGCCGGTGAGGTGCTGGATGCACTGTCCGTGATTATTCACCGGGATAATGCTTATAACCGGGGCCGTCTGCTAGTAGACAAACTTAGGAACCTCATCCCGCGTCAACTTTTTGAAATCCCTATTCAGGCTTCTATTGGGAATCGGATAATAGCCAGAGAATCTGTTAAAGCTATTCGCAAAAATGTCCTGGCTAAATGCTACGGGGGAGACATTACCCGCAAGCGCAAGTTGCTGGAAAAACAAAAGGAAGGAAAAAAGCGAATGAAACAGGTGGGTAGTGTAGAAATACCGCAGGAGGCTTTCATGGCGATATTGAGTATAGAAGGCAAGTAAAAATAGAAGTCAAATTATATAAATAATAAGCATATGTAACTGGGAAGACAAAGATTTTGCTCCGGAATTAAGGTGTTGAAAATCGTGGTTGAGCAATATGACTCTGTTGAACCATTGGGCTTGTACATCCACGTGCCTTTTTGTTTAAAAAAATGTCAATATTGTGACTTTATTTCTTATCCTTACTCAAAAGCTGCAGCTGACACCTATCTTAATGCACTGTTCAGTGAAATTGAACTTTACAGCCGGGGCTTGCCGGGATGGGACAAAGCGCTGGCGAGTATTTTTTTTGGGGGTGGAACACCAACCTGCCTGCCCTCTAAGATCTTAACATCTATTTTGGACAGGCTTTTCAAGGTCTTTTCTCTGCTGCCTGGTTGCGAGGTTACTGTCGAGGCCAACCCGGGTACAGTCGACAGGCAAGCACTGACTGAATTAAGAAAAGGTGGGGTAAATCGTCTTAGCCTGGGGGTCCAGGCTTTTCAGGGGCACCTATTGGGCATACTGGGGCGTATTCACACTGCCGCTGAAGTAATCGAGACTGTTCGTGCCGCAAGAATGGCAGGGTTTGAAAACCTCAATCTTGACTTTATCTTTGGCATCCCAGGACAAACTATGGAGGACTGGCTGGAAACCCTAAGCCTGGCAGCAAATTTGGAACCGGAACATATCTCGGTCTATGCGCTACAATTGGAAGAGGATACTCCTTTGCTGCAGCTGGTATTGCAGGGTGAGGTTCAGCGGTGTTCTGAAGAACTAGAGCTTTCCCTATACCAGACAGCTATACAATATTTATCCGAACATGGTTACGTTCATTATGAAATCTCAAACTTTTCCCGACCTGGTCGGGAATCAGCTCACAACCTGGGATACTGGCTGAACCGGTATTATCTTGGGCTTGGCCCTGGGGCGCACTCGTATCTGCAGTGCGGGCGTTATGCTAATGATTCCACTCTGGACGGCTACGCTGTTCGCCTTGCACGAGGGGAGTTACCGGTCTCCGCCAAGGAGGTCGCAACAGTTGCAAGTGAGATGTCAGAGACGATGTTTCTGGGGCTGCGTTTAACCAGTGGAGTTGATTTGGAGGCTTTTTATAGGCGTTTTGGCCGGCGTGCAGAGGATGTATACCGGTTGGAAATTATGCGCTTGCTGAAAAAAGGGTTAGTTGAGTTTGCCGGTGGGTGTTTGCGTCTTACTTCGGTTGGCCTGCCGTTAGCTAATGAAGTATTTATCGAGTTCGTATAAAAAGGAAAAGTTGTATTTATTGTTGTATACAACTATATAGTAAATATTTTATAACCTTTTCTTGAATTCACTTGACAATTCATTAGACTAGTGCTATTTTCTACTTAGAGAAATTTAGCACTCAGTGACATAGAGTGCTAACAAGAAGGGGGTTCGGCACAAATGATGGACGACCGCAAGCAAAAAGTGTTGTGGGCTATCGTTCACGATTATATCGCGACCGCTGAACCAGTTGGATCTCGGACTATCGCTAAAAAATACAGATTAGGGGTCAGCCCGGCTACAATACGCAATGAAATGTCAGACCTGGAAGAGCAAGGTTTTATCGAACAGCCCTATACTTCGGCGGGACGTATTCCGTCTGAGCGCGGTTACCGCTATTATGTTGATTTTTTAATGAGAAGGCAGGAATTATCCAAGGAGGAAGAAGATTTAATCCGGCGGGAGTATAAAGTTAAGGTTAGGGATGTCGGACAGGTGATTCAAAGGACTGGCCAACTTCTTTCGCAATTGACTCATTATACAGCTATGGTGCTTCCTCCACGCATTGGCATTAGCAGCTTTAAGCATGTTCAGATTGTTTATATGCATCAATCACAGGCAATGCTCATTGCTATTATGGATAATGGTACTGTACAGCACCGGTTGATCGAAATACCGGAAAGCATCACCGCTATGGATATAGAGACCATATCCAAAGTGCTAAACGCCAAGCTTCAGGGACAGGCAATGAAAAGCATCAAACTTAACCTGGTTAAAGATATTTTTTCCGAACTGGCAAGACATAGACATATTCTTGACTTAGTCATGGAATTGGTGCAGGAGAGCCTGACCCTTGAATTTGAGGATAAGATTTACCTTGGCGGGGTATTTAATATGTTAAACCAGCCTGAATTTCGCAACGTGGAAAGAATAAAGACAATGCTTAGCATTATGGAACAGGAAAAACTTCTTTGTAACCTTCTGGAAGGCGGGACAGGCGATGAGGGTGTTACAGTGCGCATTGGCGGTGAGATCGATCAGTGGAATATAAAAGAATGCAGCATGATTACTGCACCATATTCAATTCGGGGCCGTAAAATGGGCTTTATAGGAGTGTTGGGACCGACCAGGATGGAATATGCCAAGGTTATTAGTGTAGTGGATTATATGACAAAATACCTCTCTCAGACCCTGGAGCAGGTGATTAGGGGCAGGAGGAAATGAGGGGGAACCGTGTTTGAGCCTTAAGAAAGAAGCTATTTCCGGCTCCGAGGTGGATGAAAAACTAGCCGCTTTAATGACCAACTCAAATGCTATCCGTGCTATTGCATCAGCGGTGGAAGGCACTCTGGGGCCAAAGGGGCTGGACACCATGCTGGTCGATAAATTTGGCGAGGTCGTAATCACGAACGACGGTGTAACAATATTGACGATGATGGAGGCCAATCATCCTGCCGCCAGAATGCTGATTAATATTGCGAAGGCGCAGCAGGAGGAAGTTGGGGATGGTACTACCACGGCTACAGTAATGGCTGGGGCGCTGGTTGGAGCCGGAGTAGAACAGGTGGCTAGGGGGGTACCGGTGGCGCGGGTTATAGAAGGGCTGCGTATCGGTTTGCAAAAGGCTCTTGAAGCTATGCGCAAATATGTCAGTCCGGTTTATGACCTGGAGGACCCGGTAGTACAGCAGGTGGCGTTAGTTGCAGGCCGTGAGCATAAAGATATAGCTGACCTGGTAGTGAAAGCAGCAGTATTAATTGGTCAAGGGAAACTTAATGACCCTTTTTTTAAGTTTTCAGATACAATCGTAGCTAATGAAGGGGCGGAAAACCAGGTCTTTATGGGTGTTATTATAAACAAAGAGCGCATGAACCGCCAGATGCCTAAAGAATTAAAGCAGGTAAAAGTGCTGGTCATAGATGATGCTCTCGAGCCGGAGGAGGTTGATGATGAGGCGTTAGGCACAGAGGCAGGTTTCAGCCGTTACCTGCAACTCCAGACTGAGTTTAAGGAGAATATTCAGAAAGTAGCAGGTTTAGGAGTAGGGCTAATCCTGGTTGACCGCGGGGTAAACGACGGGGCTGAGGAAGTCTTGACAGACAGTGGGATCATGGTTATTCAGCGGGTTGCCAGCAAGGAACTTCGTAAAGCTACAGAACTTGTGGGAGCCAGGATGATTAAGCGTACCGGTCTCAAAAAGCCTGTTGATGAGTTGGAAAAATATTTAGGCTATGCGGATAAAATACACAGTGACGAAAAGCTTGAGCAAGTATGGGTAATGGGTGGAAAAGGTAAGCCTATGGCTACTGTTCTGGTTGGAGCAGCTACAGCCGAGGTTGTGGGCGAAAGAGAGCGTATTGCGAAAGACGCCGCTTCTTCAGTGCAGTCTGCGATAAAAGGTGGTGTAGTTCCTGGAGGGGGTTCTGTGGAGTTGGCAGTAGCCCGCGAGGTGGAGAAGATCAGAGATGGCATTCGAGGTATGGCTGCCTATGGGGTAGAATGCGTGGTAGAAGCTTTGCAGCGGCCAATGGCGCAAATCGTTGCCAACGCAGGCTTTAACCCCCTGGAGAAGTTGGGCGACGTTATTGCTGCTCAGGTTGAAACAGGCAAAAGTTCACTGGCAATTGATTGTGATAGTGGTCAAGTGACTGACATGTATAAATTAGGCATTCTTGACCCGGCGAATGTAAAGATCTATGCTCTTAAAGCAGCTGGCGAAGTGGCCGAAGCCATTTTAAGGATTGACACAATTATAAAAAAACGGGAAGAGAAAGATATTCATAATAAAGATGAGGTAAAGTAAATGGTGTGGATTGTGATTAAGTCACTGACTGTTGGTACTAATTAATGGCGAGGTGGGGTCACATGAGTGAAGAGAATCAAGAAATAAAAGGTAATCAGGAGATGAAAGAAGAGCAGACAATAAAAGAACATCTGGAAACTAATCATGAGACAAAGCAAAATGAACCCGGCAAGGGAACTATTGAAGAAACAGATCCTGATGTTTTACGGTCACAATTTGCTGAGCAACAAAAACTTGCTGAAGACTATTTCAATCGATTGGCTAGAGTCCAGGCTGACTACGATAACTTTAGGAGGCGGACGCGCAAGGAGAAAGCCGATTTTTATAAATATGCTTCTGAGCCACTGGTAGTGGCTTTATTGCCGGTGCTCGATAATTTTGAGAGGGCGCTGGCAGCGGAGGGTGAATCTGTTGAAAGTTTTAAGTCCGGGGTGCAAATGATTTTCCGGCAACTCATGGATATTCTCGAGGCTGAAGGTTTGACTCCCGTATTAGCTGTTGGTGAACAGTTCGATCCAACCAGGCATGAGGCAGTGTTGCAGGCGCAAACTGACGAGTATCCTGATAATACCATTATTGAAGAATTTTCTCGCGGTTATTGCCTGAAAGACAAAGTGATCAGGCCTTCTATGGTTAAGGTTGCCAGATCATCTTAAATTATAAAGTTCTTATTCAACAAAAACAGGAGGTTATAAAAATGTCTAAAATAATAGGAATTGACCTTGGTACCACCAACTCCTGTGTGGCAGTGATGGAAGGTGGAGAAGCAGTAGTTATTCCCAACGCCGAAGGTGCTAGAACAACTCCTTCTGTGGTAGGTTTTTCTAAGACTGGTGAGCGCCTTGTGGGACAGGTAGCAAAACGGCAGGCTGTCAGTAACCCGGATCGGACAGTCGGTTCAATAAAACGTTACATGGGTACAGATTATAAGGTTAATATTGATGGTAAAGACTATACACCACAAGAATTATCAGCGATGATTCTACAGAAGTTAAAATTAGATGCCGAGGCCTACCTGGGCACTAAAGTTGATAAGGCAGTGATCACTGTACCTGCTTATTTTAGTGATTCGCAGCGGCAGGCGACCAAGGATGCCGGTAAAATCGCCGGCCTGGAGGTCCTTAGAATCATTAACGAGCCTACTGCTGCCGCTCTGGCCTATGGTCTGGATAAAGGGGAAGAACAAACGGTTCTGGTATTCGACCTCGGTGGTGGTACTTTTGACGTATCGATTATGGAACTTGGCGACGGTATTTTTGAGGTAAAAGCAACCAGCGGTAATAACCGGTTGGGTGGCGATGACTTTGATGAGAGGATTATGGAATACCTTGCGGATCAATTTAAGAAAGAAACGGGTATTGACCTGCGCAAGGACAAGATGGCTATGCAGCGCTTGAAGGAGGCTGCAGAAAAGGCAAAAATAGAGCTTTCTGGCGTGGCTACCAGCAACATCAACCTGCCTTTTATCACTGCCGATGCCAGCGGACCCAAACACCTTGATATTAACCTAACCCGGTCCAAATTTGAGGAACTTACTGCTGATCTGATTGAAAAGACCATGACTCCTACCCGCCAGGCCATGTCTGATGCCGGGCTGCAGCCCAGGGATATCCACAAGATCCTACTGGTCGGAGGTGCTACCAGAATGCCCGCGGTGCAGGAGGCGATCCGCAAGTTTTTAGGCAAAGAGCCACACAAAGGGATCAACCCCGATGAATGTGTTTCTTTGGGCGCTGCAATACAGGGCGGGGTCCTGGGTGGCGAGGTTAAAGACGTATTGTTGCTGGATGTGACACCGCTTTCCCTCGGTATTGAAACATTAGGCGGCGTGTTTACAAGGCTGATTGAGCGCAACACTACCATTCCAACTGCCAAAAGTCAAATTTTTTCTACTGCAGCTGACGGACAGACTTCTGTTGAAATCCACGTGCTTCAGGGTGAGCGCCAGATGGTGGCGGGTAACAAGACATTAGGCCGCTTCACGCTTACCGGTATTCCGCCAGCACCAAGGGGCGTACCTCAAATTGAGGTCAAGTTTGATATTGACGTTAACGGTATTGTTAATGTTTCTGCTAAAGATATGGGTACCGGCAAGGAGCAAAGCATGACCATTACTGCATCCACCAACCTCAGTGATAGTGAAATTGATAAAATGGTTAAGGAAGCTGAAAAGTATGCTGCGGAGGACAGCAGGCGTAAGGAAGAGGTGGAGGTACGCAACCAGGCTGACAGCATGGTTTATCAGGCTGAGAAGACTATCAAAGACTTTAAAGATAAAGCGGATGCTGCTGCCATCGATAAGCTACAAAAGGCTACCGATGAATTAAAAGAGGCTATTAAAAGTGGTAGCATGGATACAATTAAGGCCAAGCTGGACAGCATAACTGGCCCGCTCTATGAACTGACAGCAGCGATGTATCAGAAGACTGGTCAGGAGCAGGGTCCGGCAGGTGGTCCATCTGGTGGAGGTCAGGCTGGCGGTACAGGACAGGAAAGCAGGGATAATGTAGTAGATGCTGATTTTGAAGTAAAAGAAGACAAATAGATATAACGAATATATAATATTATAGAAACCTTTTTAGGGGAATTCCGGTTCCCCTTTCCTTTGTTTTTAGTTTAGCAAGGTGGTGGATAATGGCAAAGCGCGACTACTATGAGGTGCTGGGCGTGTCCAGGAATGCAACCAGCGACGAAATAAAAAAAGCCTACCGGAGGCTAGCTCGCCAGTACCACCCGGATGCTAATCCGGGTGATCAAAATGCAGAGGCCAAGTTTAAGGAACTCAATGAGGCATATATGGTTCTCAGTGATCCAGACAAAAAGGCTAAATATGACCATTTTGGTCATGCTGATTTTAATGGGCAAGGCTTTGGAGGTTTCGGTAACGGAGGATTTGGCGATTTCGGTGGTTTTGGGGATATCTTTGATATATTTTTCGGGGGGGGCGGCCGCAGGAACACCGGCCCGGAAAAAGGTTCCGACGTCCGGGCTGACATTGAGATTAGTTTAAAAGAAGCAGCCTTTGGGCTGGAACGTGAGATCAAGGTGCCTCGCGTAGAAACCTGCGGCACCTGTGGTGGCAGTATGGCAGCTGTCGGCAGCAAGCCTCGAACATGTCCAGCCTGCAGTGGCACTGGTCAGGTACAATTTTCACAGACCACTCCTTTTGGGCGTGTGGTCCAAACGCGTACTTGCGACCGCTGTCATGGGGCTGGTAAAATTATTGATAAGCCATGCCCTACTTGCCGCGGTACCGGTCAGGTGCGTAGAACACGCAAAATTAAAATTAATGTACCACCTGGAGTGGACAGCGGATCTCGCTTACGGCTTGCGGGAGAAGGGGAAGCCGGCTTGCGAGGTGGCCCTCCCGGTGATCTATATGTCTATGTGCACGTTAAGCAGCACCGCTTTTTTAAACGAGAGAGTGATGATTTAATTTGCGAAATACCGGTTTCGTTTGCCCAGGCGGCACTTGGTGGTGAATTGGATGTACCCACTCTTGATGGCAGCGCTAAATTAAAAGTCCCTGAAGGCACCCAGACTGGAACCATATTCAGGATGAAAGGCAAGGGTATTCCTCATTTGAACGGCTACGGCCAAGGGGACCAACATGTCGTGGTAAAAGTTGTTACCCCTACTAACCTAAACGACAGACAAAAAGAACTTTTAAAAGAATTTAGTAACCTTGAAGGAGATCGGCCGCAAGGCTCACATGACAAAAGCTTTTTCGAAAAAATGAAAGATGCTCTTAAAGGGTAGAATAACAGAGGAGATTACGGTTGGACTGGTTGGAAATTTCTGTTTGTGTTCATAACGAAGGCGTTGAAATAGTTGCTAGCTTATTTGATGAAATGAAAACAGGAGGGGTAATTATTGAAGACCCTGCTGTTATTATTAAATATGCGAAAGAGATTCACCCGGATGAGTGGGGTATTTCTGAAAAAGTATCTTTTAACGATCTACCCGTGGTAAAGTCATATCTTCCGGTTGATGTAAGTCTGGAAAGCCGTCTTAACGGTTTCTATAATGCTTTAAATCAACTAGATCTTAGACCCGTGCCTCAGGTGAGCACACGTAGAGTAGCTGATGAAGACTGGGCTAATAAATGGCGGGCTTATTATAAGCCGGTAAGAGTTGGACAGCGTTTGGTGATTAAACCATGCTGGGAACAGTGGCATGGTAACAGTAGGGATCTGGTTATTGAAATGGATCCTGGTATGGCCTTTGGTTGCGGTACTCATCCTACAACTGGTTTATGCCTGCGCTTATTGGAGAAGTACCTTCATAGCGGTGCTATCGTTTATGATGTTGGTACAGGTTCGGGTATCCTGGCTGTTGCTGCTGCTAAGTTAGGCGCAAGGCAAGTAGTGGCAGTGGATGTGGACGAGTTGGCCTGTCAGGTGGCCAGCGCTAATGTTGAAAAAAATCGGGTAGCGGGATTAGTAGAAGTGGTGCATGGCAACCTGCTAGATCTTATAGAAGGCAAAGCTGATCTGGTGGTAGCAAACATTATTGCAAGTGTAGTTACCAGCTTTACCCCGGATGCGGCAAAAGCATTGGTTCCCGGTGGCCTGTTTATTGCATCAGGCATTATCAGCAGCCGTGCCCAGGCTGTGCGCTCAGCAATAAAGGAGGCCGGGCTGACTATCCGCGAGCAAATATATGAAGGTCAGTGGGTAGCTTTTGTAGGAGAGAACAAGGAATGAATAATGAACCGGATTTATGTTACACCAGTTATCCTCGTTTCTTTTTTTCAGTGGAACAAATTGAAGACGGTAAGATATACTTGAACAAGTCTGATGTCATTCATGTTAAAAGAGTACTTCGCCTACGCCCGGGTGAAAACTTGGTTTTAATGGATGGCCGGGGGAAAACCTATCTGGCAATAATAGAGAAATTTATCGCGGGAGCAGTAGTCTGCGACATTATCAGGGAAATACCCTCTTCAACTGCTTCCCCCCTCAGGATCACTCTAGTACAGGGGATACCCAAGGGCAATAAAATGGAACTAATTATTCAAAAAGGAACTGAGTTGGGGGTAAACCTCGTCATCCCGCTTTTGTGTGAGCGGACGGTAGTGAAACTGGATGAAGATAAGATCCCAAAGCGGCTTGAGCGCTGGCAGAAGATTGCCTTGGAGGCAGCCAAACAGTGCCGGCGCAGTGACGTACCGAAAATATCCCGGCCAAAAAGCTGGGACGAGATGTTGTGCGCCCTGCCTCCGGGGGCCGTAGCCATGATTCCCTGGGAAGAAGAATTTGTATATTCGGTGAAGGATTTTTGTCTACAGCACCTGGAATTAGCATCTATATATATATTCATCGGTCCGGAAGGTGGTTTCACCCGTGAAGAAGTGGAGCGTGCCAGGCTTTATGGTGTTTGCCCGGTTACCCTAGGGCCGCGGATCCTGCGAACCGAAACTGCGAGCATGGCTGTACTAACGATGGTTCAGTACCAGTGGGGCGACCTGGGAGGATAATTTAGATGGAAAAAAAACGGGTGTTAATAACCACCCTGGGGTGTAAGGTTAATCAGTATGAATCAGCTGTCTTGGCCGGGCTTTTTAAAAAGCGGGGCTATCAGGTAGTTGAATCTGGTAATATTGCTGATGTGTACATAATCAATACCTGTACAGTGACCCACTTGAGCGACCGTAAGTCCAGGCAATTGATTCGCCGGGCAGTCACTGCCAACCGTGAGGCATTTATCGCCGTGACCGGTTGTTACGCTCAAGTTGCCCCAGATAAGGTATTGGAAATACCGGGTGTAGACCTGATCGTAGGTACCAAAGACAGGTACAAACTAGTGGACCTGGTCGAGAGGGCAATTAAAGGCCGTGGTCAGGTGAATGCGGTGCGTAATTACAAAGTGGACGAAGAATTTGAAGAGGACTCAACCCTTCCTTTACAGGAGAGGACGCGTGCTTTTTTAAAAATTCAGGACGGTTGTAATAACTTTTGCACTTACTGTATAATCCCGTTTACAAGAGGTCCACGGCGCAGCAGGCAGCCGTTAAAAGTTATAGAGAACGCACATATGCTTGTAGCCGCAGGTTTTAAGGAAATAGTCCTTACCGGTATTCACATCGGAGCTTATGGTAATGATTTGGCAGGAGATGTAACACTGGCGGGCTTGTTCAGCCAGCTGGCAGCAATACCTGGTCTGTTAAGGCTCCGGTTAGGCTCAATTGAGCCAAACGACATCACTCCCGAATTGGTTAATACCTTATCTAGTTCCCCCATTTTTTGCCGCCACCTGCATGTGCCGCTACAGAGTGGTGATGATCAGGTGTTACAGAGAATGGGCCGGCAATATACCACCAGTGAATATAATCGTCTGATAAATGTGCTCAGGCAAAACATTCCTGGGCTTGGGTTATCAACTGATATTATGGTTGGGTTTCCAGGTGAAACAAGTGAGCAATTTGATAATACCTGCCGGTTTATAAAAAGGATTGCCTTTAGCAGGCTCCACGTATTTAAGTATTCACCACGCCAGGGCACCCCGGCAGCGAATTTTTTGAATCAGGTTGAGCCACCGGTCAAGGAAGAGCGCAGTCATGAGCTAATCAAAATGGGGCACCAACTCGCATCCAAATTTGCTACTTCATTTATTGGCCAGGACCTGGAGGTTTTGGTTGAGCGCTTGCTTGAAGGGAGGGGGAATAATTATGAAGGGTTTACCGGCAATTATGTTCGGTCTGTCTTTCCGGGAGATGAGGGTCTCTGTGGAAAAATCGTGGTGTTTAGGGCAGAAAAAGTAAGGGGTGCTACCCTGGAAGGCAAAGTCACCGGTTTACGATATTAATTTTTATGTGTTCTGCAGGATTTATTTTCTTGCTGTTGAATTAATCACCATATTAATGAGTTATTCCCTAGAGAGGAGGTGAAAGTATGCAGGACTGCATTTTTTGTAAAATTGTTAATAAGGAGATACCTGCGGAGATTGTTTATGAGGACGAATATGTTTTGGCTTTTAAAGACTTAAAGCCGGAGGCTCCTGTACACCTATTATTGATTCCCAAAAAACATATTCCTACGTTCTTTGATTTACAGGAGGAAGATGCAGTTATAATGGGCCAAATACAGCTGGCGGCAGGTCGCATTAGCAGTGATTTGGGTTTTGCTGACCGTGGATTTCGGTTGGTCAGTAACTGTGGCCCTGATGCTGAGCAACTGGTAATGCATGTCCACTATCACCTTCTGGCAGGAAGACCTCTTAACTGGCCTCCAGGTTAACCCCACGCAACAAGTATCAGGAAATATGATCAAAACACCAGTTGACTGCTTACAGGCACTGCTGTATAATAACATAGTATTTTTATGCACAGTAAGATTTACTTTATACATGTTTGTTTTATGGTTCTGGCGGAGGGAGGGAAAGTATAGTGGCAGAAGTAAAAGTTGGTAAAAACGAAACACTGGACAGCGCCCTCCGGCGTTTCAAACGGTCATGCCAGAAAGCTGGGGTACTGGCCGAAGCAAGAAAACACGAACATTACGAAAAACCTAGTGTTAAAAGGAAAAAGAAATCAGAAGCGGCTAGAAAGCGTAAATTCCGCTAATATATCTTGGGACACAATAAATGCCCAGCTATTATGCGGGCATTTTTTACTATTTTTTGTTGTATATAATAATGGCTTTGACACTGAAATCTTTTGCACTACCAATTAATAGTAATTTATCCCTTCCTATATGCATAACATTTTGCAAGGAGGGGATTTTTTTATGGCCTGGCGGGATTTAGGTAAAAGATTTAAAAGACGGTTTGCAGATATCTTCGAAATACCCGGCGACATTTTGCTTGATCTTCCGAAAATAGTTATTGTAGGCAATGTTCAGCTGCAAATTGAAAACCACCACGGGATTCTTGAGTATACCACGGATACCGTCCGGATTAGCACCGGTGAAGGAGAGGTTGCGATCAGAGGTGAAAACCTGATTCTGAGAAATATACTACCTGATGAGTTATGTATAGAAGGATTAATTCGCACCTTGAGCTTTGACTAATAGGGGGTGGAGCCATGTTTTTATTTAAAATAATGTCCCATTTCATTGGCTATTTAACAATATTAGTCACTGGCAAAGCAACTGAAAGATTTATTAATATGGCCTCAAGCAGGGGAATTTACCTATGGGATATCCTCAGAATGAAAGATGATGGGGTTTTATTAAATGTCAGACTTCATGATGTAAAGCCTCTGCGGCATATCGCCAGGCGGACAGGCTGTCGCTATCGAATTAAATCTAAAGAAGGCCTTCCTTTTGTGGTTTCCCGTCTAAAACAGAGAAAAGCACTAACTATAGGCGCAGTTTTTTTTCTGATTGCGCTTTATTCTCTTTCATCTTTTGTATGGTTTATTGAAGTTAGGGGTAATGAGCAACTCAGCTCAGAGGAGGTAATGAAGGTGGCTGCCGAATCAGGCCTTTACAGGGGGATACCCAGATGGAAAATGGAGCCTGCCAAAGTTGAATCCAAGATAATGGAAGGTATTCCACTTGTTGCCTGGGTCGGTGTGTATTCCAAGGGCACTAAAGTTACAATAGAGGTAGTTGAACGGATTATGCCCGGAGAAGAGGATCCTAGACCATCACATTTAGTGGCGGCTAAATCAGGTGTGATCAAGGAGGTATTGGTGATAAACGGTCATCCTTTGGTGAAAGAAGAAACAACGGTTACCCCTGGCCAGATACTGATTTCCGGTGAAATACCTCCTGTAGTAGAGCCCCAAAAGCCAGGCTCAACGGAAGCACCCAAAATAATTCATCCTTCCCGCTTTGTCCATGCCAGGGGTATTGTCCGAGCCAGGGTCTGGTATGAAGCTTACGGTGAAGGCAAAATAATAGAGTCAGGAGAGAGATTAACTGGTAGATCCAAAAAGAGCTTCAGTATCAAATTTAAATCAAAGGAAATAATCTTAAACAGTAACCTAAATATTCCCTTTGAGCATTATCAAGTCGAGACTTTTGTTAAAAGACTACCTCAATGGAGGAATATTAGTGTACCCGTCGAAATAGTAACAGTGAATTACCTGGAAGTGGACGAATACCGCGAGGAGCGCAGCCAGGAAGACGCCCGCCGAATTGCTGAAGAAAAAGCCCTGCAATCTATAGAGAATAAAATTCCAAAAGGCGCTGTTATTCAAGGACGTTGGTTGGATGAAGCCGTATCTGATGATTCCGGTAATGCAGTGCGAGTAAAAGCTGTTATAGAAGCAATAGAGGATATTGGTGTGGAACAATTAATTAGCCCCTAAAGGAGGCCGGATTTTGGCGGAAAACTTTGAAGCCAAGGTTGAACTTGATAATATAAATGCAGCAGCAGAGATATTTGGGAACCATGACGAGCACCTGGTCCAGATTGAAAAAGCTTTAGGTGTTCGCATTGTTGCACGGGGCCGTGATTTAACGATAACTGGTGAGCAGGCAACGGTTGAACAGGCGAAGGATGTTCTTTCTCAATTAAGTGACTTTTATCATGCTGGTAACCACCTAACCGTTCATGAGGTTGGTTACGCCATTCGGTCTGTCCAAAGCGGCCATAAAAACGCTCTTGTAAAACTGGCGAAAAATGTAACCATGTTAACAGGCCGTGGAAAACAGATTAAGCCCAAAACAGTTGGGCAGCAAAAATACATTGAAGCTATCAAAAATAACGGAGTTGTTTTTGCAGTCGGCCCTGCCGGTACTGGTAAAACTTATCTGGCGGTAGTGATGGCAGTCAAAGCCTTACGCAATAAGGAAGTTGGCCGTATTGTTTTAACCAGGCCAGCAGTAGAAGCTGGTGAAAAACTAGGTTTCTTACCTGGTGACTTGCAAGAAAAAGTAGACCCTTACCTGAGGCCTTTTTACGATAGTCTATATGATATTCTGGGCGTGGAGAACACACAAAAATACCTTGAGCGGCATGTAATTGAAATTGCGCCTCTGGCATATATGCGGGGTAGGACTCTGGAGGATTCCTTTATTATCCTGGATGAGGCTCAAAATACCACTCCGGAGCAGATGAAAATGTTTTTAACCCGCCTGGGTTTTGGCTCGAAGGCGGTAATTACCGGAGATATAACCCAGATTGACTTACCTAAAGGCCAGGTATCCGGCTTGGTTAATGCCATTGAAGTATTAAAAGAAATAGAGGGGCTGGGTATCCAAGTTTTAACTGGAGCTGACATTGTGCGTCACCCATTGGTCGAAAAGATCATTAGGGCCTATGAAGAGGCGCAATAATGCAGGGGCCAAAGAGGAGTGAGGTCGTGCTCACAATTAGTAAGGCTAAAGATAAAATCACAGCCGTCCTGTCCATGTCTTCAAAGCAGCGCAAGGTGCGCCGGGGCAGTGCGGCGATTTTGTTTTTGTTTTTGATTACTTTGGTTATGTCCTTTGATTTTGTAAACGAAAAAGCCAATCTAACAGTTGGGCAGGTGTCCCCTAAAACTTATAAAGCCGAAAAAAGTACCGTTTTCGAGGATCAATATCAGACAGATATTCAGCGCCGATTTGCCGCGGAAAGGGTTGGCAAAATATATACGAAAGATCCCCAGGTCAGTATAGCTGTTCAAGAAGATATTTCCCTTCTAGCTCAAAAGCTTCTCGAGGTACAGACAGATACCAGCGTGGATGTTGCAGAGAAAGGTAACAGGTTGCGTTCTTACATTCCTTTTGCCATGTTTGAAGCAGATCTTAACAACCTGGCCCAGGGTGATGTAAAGGATACGGGGTTAGTTGAAACTGAGATAAATAAACTGATTTCCAGTGCCATGGAGGTAGGTGACGGAATAACTCCGGACAAGCTGGAGGAGAGTAAAAAAAATATTAAAGATCAGGTTACGGGGATGCGCCTTTCCAAACCTTACGAAAATTTTGCTATGGGTGCTGTTGATTATTATATTCGCCCAAATTGCTTTGTAGACAATGAGAAAACCAGGCAGCAGAAGGAAGAGGCGATGGCCGCAGTACCAACGGTTATAGTATCAGTAAAAGAGGGAGAAAAGATTATTGGAGAGG
>JAQVGZ010000115.1 GCA_028696455.1 Desulfotomaculaceae bacterium
CATTAAAAAGACATTGCGATTTGTCAATGGGTTCGTTTTGGAGCTCCGAATAAAATGCCATTTCCGATGTTACAAAAGCTTGCATCAGTGAATAATAATTGTGCTTTTCCGGCCATAGTACTTTCGTACCGAGCAGCATTTCCGCTTCATTGGCATTGTAAAATGTCTCCGCATCTATCAAACGGTTAGAGTTATCCAGGTTAATTATAATTTCACGCCATTTTTCCCAGAGATCCTCCCGCTCGGCAAAGGAGATAACAGCCTTATAAACACGGGAATTAAAAAGAGGATTATCCAGAATCCGCTTCAATACTGAATCAGATTCCAGGATAGTCCCCATAACTATGATATCGGTATAGCTTTTTCCGCCCTTGGTTCCACCGGCACGCATAACTGCTTTTAAGAACCACTCTTCATAAGTCCATCGTTTTTGCTCATCGGATTTGACGTTCTTATCGTTCTCAATATCATCCAAGATGATTAAATCAGGACGCCAATTCTTATGTTTGATACCACGAATCTTGCCGCCGATGCTTTTGGCCACCAGACAGATATTATTTGCTGTCACCATTTCAGTTATGTTCCATGTGCCACCTATCAAGTTACCGAAGTCTTCGATAAGTCGCTCATTCTCTTCAATCTCAGACTGAATTGCCTCCAGATATCCGGATGACTGATCCTCGGTATCAGAAACAATTGGTATGAAGTGCTTTAGCTTATACGCTACACACCACAGTGGTAGGCCGAAGGTTAACACCGTTGATTTTGCATGCTCACGAGGAGCTGCCCTGGCTAATTTTGTACCTCCACCGGTGTCAATCAGGTGGTGCAGATCATGGAACAGTTCACGGTGTAGCCGTGAAAACGGGTCATAAAAGTAATGCGGGAAATATGCCCGGCAAAAATATTCCAGATCCAGCTCGCCCAACTGCCGACGTAATCCTTGTGGGCCTATAAGCGGCTTATCCAGGAGTGTGTTAATTTGCGCCTGGGTGAAGTGTCTTTGGAGGTATTGTTGGAGCAGTTCGGCTTCCCATGGTTGCATTGGCTTCACCTACACTTAAAAAAGGAAAATTCCTCCTTGATGTCAAATGTTTAATAATAACGGCTACATTTAACAGAAAGGAGGTAATTTTATGGGAAATGACAAAAAAATTGTACCACTTTTAGAATCATGCAATAAACCATCAGCAAGAATAATTAATCCTGCTGAACAACGATCCGTAGATAAGCCTTCAGCTCGTAAACCTTCACCACAATCACGTCCGCTTCATCCCAAAAAATAAAATAAGGAGATATGGCATGTCTGATAAACGAAAAAATATTTATATAGGTGATTCCTGTGATAAACCTTCGGCAAAAACTCCCGTTGGTAGAACACACCAAAACTCAGTCGATAAACCGCCAGCACGTAAACCAAATGGAGATACTAAAAAATAATTAACTACTGAACTGAATCTATTGTTTTTGGGTCAAAGACTTTGACATAGGTACCACATTTTATGTCAAAATATATTCCTGCTACCGGTACATCATGGTATTTTACTAATCTAGTAAAATACTCCACCTCATCAAGATATAAACTGCGTTCCGGTTCAAAAGGTCGGGACGCTTTTCTTATACAGCCAATCATACTACTATCCGGTTTATCAATTTTTCCAATCTCAACAACCTGTGCTTCATCTTTCAGAAAAATTTCATCCCAAACTGAAGTAGTTTTTGAAAATGGTGCGATACCTCTAATTTTACGAATACTATTTACCAGCCACTGCTGAAATTTAAACCCTAAAGTAGACCAAATAAAAGTAAACAAGAAACTCACTATCAAACTTAACACAAGAAATGCAACTAAAAAGCTTATACTACTAGACATTAAGCCTAGATCTTCAGTTGTCCATATAGGATTTAGAGTTGGTACACTTAATTTGTAAGCCGCTAAATTATAGAACATTAAGGCAATAAAAGATACCGGCATCCATAATAAAGCCGAGATTGCTGTAAATTCAGCTGGTGTATGCTTTGTAACTGGATTAATTCCAAATGCTTGCAGCCAAAAGTATGCCATTACCCCTGGAAGTAAAAACACCATAGTACCAATAAAATTATCCAAGGATATCGCTCCTTTATATCTTTCTTAATTACGTTCTACAAATTTAATGCCTTTCCTCCAGTTACAATGTCAATAGCCACCGATTTATTGGCAACTACAACTCCAACGTCAAATAAACATCATCCAACTGATCCCGCGTTATCCCAATGTAGGCCAGTGTCACACTTGGAGCTGAGTGATTCAATAGCTTCTGGATAACAGTGATATCAGTTCCATTCTGGTAGGCGTGGTACCCAAAAGTCTTGCGCAACGTATGCGTCCCAATCTTCTCCCGAATACCCACCGCCCTGGCCGCAGCGTTTATAATGTTATACGCCTGCTGCCGGGTGAGAGCTCCGCCCTTCTTTGACCGGAATAAATAACCTTCGGGTTTATGGGCCCAGGTCAATAAGTGTTCAGCCAATGCTTTTTTGGCCGTCTTGCCCAAGGGGAAATCTTTGCTTTTCCCTGTTTTTTTCTCCCGCAATGATATCCTGTCTTTTACCTTACCCCTGTCATCCAGGACATCGGCCACCGTGAGTTTTAGTAAGTCGCTTATCCGTAGGCCTGAATTTATGCCTAAGGTGAACAGTGCATAGTTCCGAACGCTACCAACTTTCAATACTTTTTTCATGGCATCTATTTGCTTTTTATCTCGGATGGGTTGCACAAATTCCACTTCCCGACAACTCCTTTTTAATTTGTCTTATTGTATATAATTATACATTTTGACAAATTAAAAAGCAAGTTATTTAAGGTTGAATCTGGGGCAATTGGTTCAGGCCAATAGTGACAAGGGTTTGCTGGTTTTTGCTTATTTGACACAATGTAATTATGTCAAATAAGATTATTGGCTAGATGGTTCGGTGTCAGCTTGGTCCAGGCTATTATTTTTTGCGCCTGGCTCGTCTGGCTGATCTTTACCCTGCTCCCGGCCACTCTGTTTCAGCTCGCGGAGAGAGTTTACCGTATCCCCAGGCTTCTGGTTGGCATTGTTCATATTGACATTTAATTTGTCGTTGAACATTCCTAAGTGCCGGCCAATCAGCTCCAATGCCTTCATTTTATCGTTCAGCTTAACCTTTAAACCGTTTTGAGTCTCGGCCACCTCGGACAGCACGGTACCATCCACCTGCTCAAATGGTTTTATGATTACCGTGTTGCCGTTGATTTCAACAAACTCGCCGATGTCGGCAAAGGCGATCCGGGCAAGCTGCTCCAGGACCTTCTCTGCAGTGATTTCGGTTTTCTTGGATCGTTTCCCCATGGCCGCCTGTACAGCCTCTTGAATCTTAGGTTTTCTTAAGTATTCGCACCCAATCTCGGCAGCCGTCTTTTCACTGTACCCCGCCCTGATGGCGGCCTGAGTTGCATTAAGATCAACCAGGTACTCCTTAACGAACATTTGCTGTTTTACGGTTAACCCTCTTTCAGCCACCGCCATCACCTCCATCGGTCAGTTAAAATAAATAAAGCAGGCCGCAACCTGCTTCCGATTACTTACCGCGATTACCAATTACCATGTTTTACCGATAATCGTTCACTGTAATCATACCACAGATTTTACGTTTGTAGTGCGGCGTTTTTGCGGCGTTTTACGTTTTTGCCAAAAAATAAGCAACTTTTTTTATTATAGCCTGATGTTTTCGCCTTATTGTTCTCTCATCACGATTCATCACCTTCCCAATCGTATAATTACTCCTCCGGTAAACATACCGCTGCTCAATAATCAATCGCTCTTCGTCATCCAGCAACCGGGTAACCGCATCATCAACAGCGGCCACCTCCTCTTCCAGTCGGCCAACCCGCACCTTAAGCGTCCAGATACGCCGCTTAATCTCCAGGTACCGAGTCCACATATTAACCATAAGGTCACCATATCGCTCAATAGCAACATCTAACCCCTTAACCCCACCACCGGCCCCACTCCCAGCTCCACCGCCGCCACCATGACCACCACCTACCCCGCCATAACCCTGGTAAACAGCTATAACCCGGGGAACAGGTGAGGCCGCAGCTAGTTCAACTTTCATCTCTTCGGCCTGCTCATTTAACTGGCCAATAATCATATGTAATCGCTCAATGCGCATTTTCTTTTTGTAGTAGCGGTTAAACAACCGCTCGGTCTGGCGAAAAGTTTCAGCGTTCATTTATGCTCTGTCCCCCTTTGTTGCAACAATAATGACTATTTGTTGCAGATTAACTTGTTTCGCAACATTCCCCTTAACCCTACACCCACAAGGCTTTAAGCGTTTTTAACATTTTGCATGTTGCGGCTTGACTAAATTGCCGCAACATGCCTCAGGCCATGTGGTTCTAAGCCTGAGGTCACTTTTTTTAAAAAATGTTGCACTTCTGGAGAATATACTAACACCATTTATATATATCTCTCTATTTATTAAATCGAAGGTCTTTCTTATAATAGATATATTTTCTATGTAACAATGCAACATATTATATTAAATACCAGGTTAACCCTTGATATTACTGGATTAAACCATGTTGCAGCAACTGCAACATGGTCGCAACAAAGTTGCAGCACCTAAACTAACCAATACCGTCACCCACCGCTGAAGCAAAATTACGTTGCTGGTTATCCATCCATGTGGTTATAGGAATACCCAAAACACCCTCCAATTTGCCAGCATGAATTACCGTTGTGCGTGGAATTGAATTACCTATCCTCTTAACAAACCCATAAGCCTTTAACACATACTTACTGGGATCCTCGGATAACATAACCCGGAGCGACCGATCATTGATCATCTCCTGCTCTAATCCCCGGACCTTGCACCATTTGGCATGTTCAGCAATGACCACATTAGTATGAAAATATAAACACTGCGTCTTATCATCCAAAACATAATCAACGCCCTGGCGAATATCACCCGCATGGGTCATAGCCTCAAGGTGCAACATAAACCTATCAACCGCATTCTTAGGTTCAAAACTACCGTTATCTTCTCCAGCAAGCTGCCGTAAACTGGCCGCGAAATCCAATTTAGGCAACTTTAAACCAAGCTCCTCGGCCAACTTACCGAAAAGCATTATACCCGTCAGCATAATAGTCAAATTATGTTTAACCCTGATCGGCACCCGCAAATCAGAGATATTTTTCTTAAGTAATTCCATAGCCACCTTAACGCCGTTAAGGATATCCTGATTCAATAACCA
>JAQVGZ010000116.1 GCA_028696455.1 Desulfotomaculaceae bacterium
CGCGACACACGTGCTACCATCATTGATGCCCTGAACAACTTTTCCACCAAGCAAGAAACCAGACCCAGAAAAAAGCATGGCAACATCCCGTGTTAACAATGGGGAAGGGGAGTATTAGAATTGCACGTAACGAGCCAAGATAAGATTAAACCGGAAGTGCTGGCGGCTATCAGTGCAGCGCTTGCTGTTGTTAATTGTCCGTCGGGACAGGCCTATCGAATTACTAAGGTAACTAAAAGAATCAGCGCCTGGAAAAAGGCCGGAATCATGGAAATTATGGTGGGGCGGGAAATAAGAACGACTACCGGCCGCTAACCAGCAACCGATATATAGGCTGTTAATGAGTATTTGGTACTTACTTTAGGAGGAAACCTGTGAAAAAGTTTCGAATAAAAGTAAATAATGAAGTTTATGAGGTCGAGGTTGAGGAGATCGGCCACTCAGCACCACCACAAGCCCCGGTGCAAGCGCCATTATTCTCGGCGGCGTTGCCTCAATTCACTACCTCAAATAAAGTTTCCTTAACCCTGGATGCCGGTACCGTGACTTCTCCGATGCCCGGTGTGATTAATGATATTAAAGTGAAAGCGGGCGACCAGGTCAAGCCTGGCGATATTCTGGTCATCTTAGAAGCAATGAAGATGGAGAATCAAATTAAAGCCGATGTTTCTGGCACGGTTAAGGAAGTCAAGGTAGCAAAGGGACAGGCTGTTAATGGCGGCGATCCGCTGGTTCTAATCAGCTAGCATATGGTAAACAAGCTTGCCAAAAGTTTGTTGCAGAATGTTTTAGTCGAATTATCCTATGGAAATAGAGGGAAATGTAATGAAAATAAAAATTACCGACACTACGCTGCGGGACGGCCACCAGTCCCTGCTGGCTACCCGGATGAAAACCGAGCACATGATTCCAATCTTGGAAAAACATGACGCCATCGGCTTTCATTCCTTAGAAATGTGGGGCGGCGCTACCTTTGACACCTGTATGCGCTTTTGTAATGACGATCCCTGGGAGCGCCTCAAGGAAATCAGGAGTCGCGTTAAGACTCCTCTACAGATGCTCCTGCGCGGGCAGAACGTAGTGGGTTACCGGAATTACGCTGATGACGTGCTTACTGAGTTCATCAAGAGAGCCGTTTACAACGGCCTGGATATTTTCCGCATTTTTGATGCCTTAAACGATGTCAGAAATCTGGAAAAGGCCCTGGAGGTGGTTGTTGCCGAGGGCGCCCACGCCCAGGCTACGGTAGTTTATACGATCAGTCCGGTCCACAACACCGAATATTATGTTAAAGTTGCCAGAACTTTGGAGAGCATGGGCGCTCACTCCATCTGTATCAAAGATATGGCTGGCATCCTGGCGCCTTACCCGGCCTATGAAATTGTGAAAGCCATGAAAGACGCTGGGATAAAGGTCCCGATCCAACTCCACTGCCACTATACCAGCGGCATGGGCGCCATGGCTTATCTAAAAGCGATCGAGGCCGGTGTTGATGTCATCGACTGCGCCATTTCCTCGTTGAGTCTCCAGACTTCCCAGCCTGCTATTGAAACCATGTGCGCTTCATTGAAGGGAACTGAATATGATCCCGGTTTTGACATGCAGGCCTTAAGCGAAATTGCCGACTATTGGAAAGGGGTGCGTGAGCAGTATGCAGAATTTGATGTCGCCTCCAGGAGTATAGACACCAATGTAATGATCTACCAGATTCCCGGCGGCATGATGTCCAACTTTATTTCACAGCTCAGTCAACAGAATGCCCTGCACCGCCTTCCTGATGTATTGAAGGAACTGCCGCAGGTTCGTGAAGACTTCGGCTACCCGCCTCTGGTCACCCCGACCAGCCAGATTGTCGGCACCCAGGCGGTAATGAACGTGCTGCTTGGTAGATATAAAGTAAACACCAGCGAGACGGTCCAGTACATGCGCGGTTACTACGGACAGCCCCCGGCGCCGGTCAACGAAGAGGTCCGCCGCATGATCATTGGTGATGAGCAGCCAATTACCTGCCGGCCTGCCGATATGTTAGAGCCGGAATTGCCGGCTGCTAAAGAATTATGCGCAGCGTTTATGGAAAAAGAGGAGGATATTATTTCCTGTGCCCTTTATCCCCAGGTTGCGCCTAAATTCCTGGAGGAAAGAATGGCTAGAAAGCTTAATCTGGATCTGGAGATTGCCGGGCAGGGGGGCGAAGTTTATCCGGTATAGAGTGGACAAGTTTTAATATCAAAATTACCTTTTGCGTAATTCTCTGTCCTATGGTAATATTAGAAGAATCCTTTTACACACAACACTTTTTGTGTTACAAGTAGGTGTGGGTTTTACTTTTTTAACCGCTATGTAGTTGTTGCCTGCTAAAGATATTGAGATTTCGACAATGCTTGTAGTTAAGGCGCAAGTTTTACTACTTAGTATTTATATAAGGAGGTAATTAAATGTCAATACAACCTTCAATGCCTAAATCTTGGCGGGTTGATACAAAGCCCCATAAATTTTGCCCGGGCTGTGGTCACGGCTTGGTATTAAAGGCACTTGGACAGGCTATTGACGAACTGGGTATCCAGGACCGGGTGGTTTTTGGCTGTGATATCGGCTGTTCGCTTCTTTCCTGGGATTTCTTTAATGTTGATACCATTCAGACCCACCATGGCCGCACTAACCCCGTTATGACCGGGATCAAGAGGGCTAATCCGGACCTTATTTGCATCGGTTACATGGGTGATGGCGGTGGTTATGCCATTGGCTCACAGCATTTAGTTAACGCTGCCTCCAGAAATGAGAGGATTACGGCAATCGTGGTTAATAATGCCCAGTATGGCATGACCGGCGGGCAAATGGCTCCGACGACCCTGCCTGGCATGAAGACCGAGACCACCCCATACGGACGCGATGTAGATTCAACCGGTTATCCATGTCAGGGCCCGGAAATGGTGGCAGCTATTACCAGGGAGGGCGCCTATGTTGCCCGGGCTTCTGTGGCGAAGCCTGTTCCTTTAAAAAACTATATTAAAAAAGCGATTCAAAACCAGATGGAAGGTAATGGTTTTTCTTTTGTTGAATGTCTTTCTTGTTGTCCAACTAACTGGCGAACCAATAACGTAGAGACCATAAACTTTGTGGAAAATGAAATGACTAAATATTATCATGTTGGCGAGATTAAAGTGCCGGCCCCCAAGGAACCACTTGGGGTAAAGACATCAACCAAGTTGCCTACTGGAGGGATCGGATAATGTCTACAACTATCAAGATTGCCATGGCCGGTGAAGGTGGACAGGGTGTACAGTCTGTGGCGGAAATTATCGCGGCAGCCGCCAATGAGGAAGGGAAAGAGTGCCTTTATATACCCAACTTTGGTGTTGAACAGCGTGGAGGTGTATCAATAGCTTTTGTGCAAATCAGCAGCGAAGCCATTGGCGCCCCTAAATTTAATACAGGAGATATTGTAGTTGCCCTTAGCGAGCGGGCTATTGCAAGGACCTTGCAATATGTTGGCCCAAAGACAACTTTTGTTTACGATACCAGCCTTGATGTCTCGGCGGAGGACCTTCCCAAAAACGCAAAGAAGATCCTGGGGATACCGGCAGTGGAAATATCCAAAAACGAGCTAAGCCCGCGTGTTTTTAACATCATCATTATGGGTGCAGTGGTTGGGGCAACAGGGGTAATCTCTGTTGAGGGCGCCAAGCGGGCTATTGAAAAGCAGCTGGGCGCCAAGTTTGAGAAACAGCCAAAACTCCGCGAACTAAACTTTAATGCAATTGACCGCGGCATCGATCTTGTAACTCAGGCAGGATAAGGAGGCGATAATAAATGTCGGCGGAATTAACAGGTATTACCCAGGAGTTTGAAAAAGGTACCTTTACTCTCTTCCCCGGCCTCTGTAAAGGCTGTGGCCTCTGCATCGCCAAATGCCCGAGCAAGGCCCTGGAATGGGCTGATATTCTCGGATTTTTCGGAACACCGGCTGTGGTAGCAAATGAGAAATGCATTACCTGTGGTGTTTGTGCGTTGTCGTGCCCGGATTGTGCAATTACCGTAATTAGAAAATAATGCAATAAGAAAATAGAAAAATAAAATTTGGAATATATTGATCTGTGACCTTTCCCTTTTGTGGAAAGGTCTTTTTAAATGTCGCTGGTAAATCATTACTGAAGCAAAGTTTGATTGTAACCTGATATTGACATCTAATCCTAATTTTCAGTATGTGTTAATATGTCGCCGTATAAGCCAATAAAGAGTAAAAATGCCAGGGAAGGTTAATAATTACCCTTTTTGCCAGTTGGACAACTTTTTAGTATATTGAACAGGTACAAGCGCTTGTATAATACAAAATGTTCAGTCATTAAGCCAGCCGAATCCCAAAATACGGTTTGGGTACGGGGGACCCAGTTACTTGGGGTGAATCCCATAAACCAACCTGCTTGACGTCAGAATTTTTCATTAAGATTGAAAAGTTTTCATGCTGGCGGTGGTCTATTTGGGTAGGGTTTTCTTTTACCGAACCCGGCAGCTAACCCCGGAGGCTGAAAAGAAAGGGGAAGAATGCATGCGATACCGTTCAAATAAGACTTTGCTAACAATGGTAACAGTCTTGTTCCTGTTCACTTTTGTTATCCTTGCCAGTACAACTCAGCCGGCTGAGGCAGCCGGAGTTACGCTCACTTCAGATGAGCAGATGTTGGCAGGACTGATTAATCAGACCCGTCAGGGCGCCGGCCAGGCTCCTCTAACAGCTGACGCCACCCTTTTCAATATAGCCCGGATTAGAGCTCAGGATGTAGCATATAATGGCAGCTATGGCTATTATTCACCAACATATGGCACCGTTAGCAGTATGTTGAAAGCAGCTGGGGTAAAGTATAGTTATGCAGGTAGTATTCAAGTCAAAGCTTATTCGATAAATTCAGCCTTCACCTCTATGATCAATTCTAGCCGGAGAGAAGTCCTTAATAGTAAATATGACCGTGTCGGTATTGGAATTGTAACAAGAGGTATGTATAAGTATGTGTTTATAATATTTACCGGCAATTCTGAAGTGACTACACCAACCAATCCAACTAATCCAAGCAATCCAACCAACCCAACCAATCCAAGCAACCCAACCAATCCAACCAATCCAACCAATCCAACCAATCCAACCAATCCACAGCAGCCAGTTAGCGGTATAAATGCTGATGAGCAGAAAATGCTGGATCTGGTGAATCAGGAGCGCGCCAAAGCCGGGTTAAGTCCCCTGCAAATGGACTTGAATC